>JBILDR010000298.1:0-3563 GCA_044352515.1 Polaromonas sp. | reverse complement strand
GCGGCCGCGCCAGGCGCGGCATGAAAAGCCCAGGGTCAGTGCGTTTTTGAGCGCCAAGATCGACAAGATCCTGGCGCTCGAGCCCGATTGCGTGATTGGCTTTTCCGATCTGCAGGCCGACATCGCGGCCCAACTCATCCGTGCGGGCGTGCCGGTGCACATCTTCAACCAGCGCAGCATTGAAGAGATTTTTGCCATGCTCTACCAGGTGGCCGCGCTGGTGGGCCAGGCCGAGCAGGGCTTGGCGCGCATTGAGGCCTGGCGGGCCGACTTGAAGGCGCTGCGTGAGAAGGCGGCGCTGTTCAAGCGGCGTCCGCGGGTCTATTTTGAGGAATGGGATGAGCCGTACATCAGCGCCATACGCTGGGTCTCGGAGCTGCTGACGGTGGCTGGCGGCGACGATATCTTTCCTGAGCTGGCGCTGGCGCCCATGGGCAAGGGCCGCATCATCGCCGACGGGCGCAGCATCGTCGAGCGTGCGCCCGACATCATCATTGGCTCCTGGTGCGGCAAGAAGTTTCGCCCCGAAAAGGTGGCTGCGCGAGCCGGCTGGCAGGATGTGCCGGCGGTGCGCCATGGGCAGCTGTTTGAGATCAAGTCGGTCGACATCTTGCAGCCCGGGCCGGCCGCCTTGAGCGATGGTGTGGCTCAGTTGCACCAGATCGTGGCGCAGTGGGCCGAGCGCCATGGCTGATCTTCATGACTGGGGCTCATGAATAAGGTGCTGGCCCGCTGGCGGCCTTGGGCTGGCGCGCTGCTCGCTGCCCTCGCAGCTCCTGCCCTGGCTACGGCCATCAGCGTGCGCGACGACCGCGGGCAGGAGTTGCGACTGGCCCAGCCGCCTGCGCGCATCGTCAGCCTGCTGCCAGCGCTCACCGAGACGGTTTGCGCCCTGGGCCAGTGTCACCGGCTGGTAGCGGTAGACCGCTATTCCAATTGGCCGGAGTCCGTGCAGCGCTTGCCGCGCATGGGCGGCGGGCTGGATTTCAACCTCGAGAGCGTGGTGGCGCAGCGGCCCGATCTGGTGCTCATGGCCGGCTCGGCGCGCGGCGGCGAGCGTCTGCAGGCCCTGGGCATTGCGGTGCTCGCGCTGGAGCCGCGCAGCCATGCCGATGTGCAGCGGGTCATCAGCACCCTGGCGCAGGCGATGGGCCTGGAAGCCAGCGAGGGTCAGCGCCTGTGGCAGCAAATCGACGCCGGCGTCAGCGCTGCGGCGCAGTCCTTGCCTGCGCAGCTGCGCAGGCGCAAGGTCTATGTCGAGGTGAGCCCCGCACCCCATGGGGCCAGCGAGTCGTCCTTCATCGGGCAGACGCTGGCCCGCCTCGGGCAGGTCAATATCTTGCCGGCCAGGCTGGGCCCTTTCCCAAAGATTCAACCCGAGTTCGTGGTGCAGGCCCAGCCCGATGTCATCATCGTCGGCGACAGCAGCCGGCAGGCCATGCTGCAGCGCCCCGGTTGGGCGCAGCTCAAGGCCTTGCAAGCTGGGCGGATTTGCGCTTTTGAACCGGCCCAGGCCGAGGTGCTAGTGCGCCCCGGCCCGCGCATGGCCGAGGCCGCCCAGCTGATGGCGCAATGCCTGCAGCGCGTCCCAGCGGCGCCTTGAGGCGGACCATGAGCGCCTTAGAAATTTCTTCATTGAAACCTGCTTGGCTCGCGCTGCTGCTGTGCAGCCTGGCCGCTTTGGGGCTGCTGCTGGGCGCAGGCGCCGGCAGCACCGGCTGGCAAGCGCTGAGCCAGGCTTGGAGCGATGAAGCAGCCTGGCAGATCGTGCGTGACATCCGCCTGCCGCGCTCTGCCGGCGCCTGGCTGGCCGGAGCGCTGCTGGGCCTGGCTGGCGCTTTGGCCCAGGGCCTGTTTCGCAACCCCTTGGCCGATCCCTTCTTGCTGGGCAGTGCTTCGGGTGCATCGCTGGCGGTGTGCCTGTGGCTCAGCTTGGCAGGCAGCGGCGCTTTTGTTGCGCAGTCGCTGCTGGGCCTGACAGGCGCTGCTTTCGTGGGTGCCTTCGGGGCTGTCTGGCTCACCGTGGCCCTCTCGCGCGGCGTGCAGCACAGCCTGCGCCTGCTGCTGGCCGGCGTGATTGTTGGCGTGGTGCTGGGCGCTTTGAGCAACTGGCTGGCGCTGCTACGGCCCGATGTGCTGCAAGCCATGCAGGGTTTTTTGCTGGGTAGCACCGCTTTCGTAGGCTGGCCGGCCTGCCTGGCCATGGCGCTGGCCTTGCTCGCTGCCAGCGCGCTGGCCTGGCCGCTGGCCCGGGTGCTCGATGCGCTCAGCCTGGGTGAGGACACCGCGCGCAGCCTGGGCATGCCTTTAGCGGCAGCCCGCTGGTGGCTGCTGGCTGCCTTTGCCCTGGCCACCGGGGCGGCGGTGGCGCAGGTGGGCTTGATCGCTTTCGTGGGGCTGGCTGCACCGCACTTGGTACGCGCCCTGGTGCCGACGGGCTACGGCTGGCAACTGCCCCTGGCTACGCTCATGGGCGCGGTGCTGCTCCTGTGGGCCGACCTGCTGGCGCGCTTGCTGATGGCGCCGCAAGACATGCCTGTGGGGGTGCTGACCGCGGTTATCGGTGGTGGCTACCTGCTCTTGCGGATGTCGCGCGGGTCGGCTGGGTTACGAGGCTTGGCCTCTTCGGACGCTGGAGCACGGCGATGAAGCCCGCACTGCAAGCCGGCGGACTGAAGGTGGCCCTGGCCGGCCGACCGGTGCTGCACGGCATAGACCTGAGTCTTGCTGCGGGGCACTGGACCTGTGTGATCGGCCCCAACGGCGCGGGCAAGTCCACCCTGCTCAAGGCCTTGGCCGGGCTGCTGCCCTTCGAAGGGCAGGTGCATTGGCAGGGGCAGCCGCTGGATGCCATTGGCCCGCGCGAGCGGGCACGGCAGCTTTCATGGCTGGGTCAGGGCGAGCCGGTGCCTGAGGACCTGCCCGCGGCCGATGTGGTGATGCTCGGCCGCCTGCCGCACCAAGGCTGGTGGTCGGCGCCGAGCGCGCAGGACCGTCAGGGGGTGGAGACTGCGCTTAAGGCCACCGGCGCCTGGCCCTGGCGCGAGCGGCTGATGGGCCAGCTATCCGGTGGTGAACGCCAGCGCGTGCTGCTGGCCCGCGCGCTGGCGGTCGACGCGCCTGCCCTGCTGATGGACGAACCCCTGGCCCACTTGGACCCGCCGCATCAGGTCGACTGGCTCGAGCAGGTGCAGTGCCTCAAAGCCCAAGGCAAAACCGTGCTGGCTGTGCTGCACGACATCGGCATGGCCTTGCAGGCCGACGCTGTGGTGGTGATGCAGGCCGGCCGCGTGCTGCACCACGGCCCCTGTGCCGATCCCGCCACCCAAAGGGCCATCGAAGCGGTGTTCGATCAACGCATCGCCATACACCCGCTGGACGGGCGCTGGGTGGCCTTGCCGCGATGGGGTTGAGCTTATGCACCGACAGCCTTTGACCGTAATGGTCTAGCACCTGGGCTTTTGTGGGGGCAGAGCGTGGCAGCAAATGCCTTAGGAGGAGCTTGCCCCGGGTGTTAATGTGTTGGCATAATTGCCATCATGAAGGCAGTGCTGCTCTTGCGC
>JBILDR010000096.1:0-12042 GCA_044352515.1 Polaromonas sp. | reverse complement strand
GCCACCGCGAGCGCGTGGCCGAGGAGTTTGACAAGCTGCTGGGCGGTCACGCGCAGTGTGTGGGCTGCTCCAAGCCGGGGCAGCAGGCTGCACCGCAGGATCTGACCGAGTTGGTGCAGCGCGAGGGTGGGCAGTGGCCCGAGGCCCTGCGCACCCGTTTGCTGGCCTGGCAGGACCATCCACGGGTGCTGGCGCTGCGCGAGGACTCGCGCTCGCGCCTGCTGCGCTTGGTGCAACGCTCCATCGCCTGGCTGGAAGGTGGCAGAGTCGGTCAGGACGGGGTGCTGCGGCTGATCGATTGGATCGAGCCGCTGCTGCGGCGCGAGAGTTACCTGGCTTTGCTGATCGAGCGGCCTTCGGTGCACGAGCGATTGCTGCGCCTGCTTGGCGCGGCGCGCTGGCCGGCGCGTTATCTGCTGGCGCATCCGGGCGTCATTGATGAGCTGGCCCATGGCCAGATGTTGCAGCAGCGCCTGGATCCGCAGGCTTTCACCCGGGAGCTGCAGGCGCGCCTGCAAGCGCTCAAGCGCACGGGTGAAGACGATGAAGAGGCCTGCCTGAACCTGCTGCGGCGCGCCCACCATGCTGAGGTGTTTCGCACGCTGGCCCGCGATGTGGAAGGCTTGCTCAGCGTCGAGCAGGTGGCCGATGACCTGAGTGCCCTGGCCGAAGCAGTGCTGAGCCTGACCGCTCAGTGGTGTTGGCAGCGCCTGAAGCAAAAACACCGTGATCAGCCGCAGTTGGCCATCATTGCCTACGGCAAGCTGGGCGGCAAGGAGCTGGGCTACGGCAGCGATCTGGATGTGGTGTTCGTCTACGAAGACGAGGATGAGCGTGCGCCCGAAGTCTATGCAGCCTTTGCCCGCAAGCTGATCAACTGGCTGACGGTCAAGACCAGCGAGGGCGATCTGTTTGAGATCGACACCGCACTGCGGCCCAATGGCAATTCGGGCCTGCTGGTCACCCGTTTTACCGCCTATGCCGACTACCAGCAGCAGCGCGGCAGCAATACCGCCTGGACCTGGGAGCATCAGGCGATGACGCGGGCGAGGTTTGTACTCGGATCGGCCGAGCTGCAAGGGCGCTTCGAGGAGGTACGCCGGCAGGTCATCATGGCCGAGCGCGACGCGACGGCGCTGCGTGGCGAGATCGTTGCCATGCGCGATAAGGTCCGCGCCGCCCATCCGGTGCGCGGAGCCGATGTGTTTGACGTCAAGCACAGCGCCGGCGGCATGGTCGATGTGGAGTTTGTGGTGCAGTACCTGGTACTGGCCCACGCCTGCAGATACCCGCAGCTGGTCGATAACGTGGGCAATATTGCTCTGCTCGAGCGCGCCGAGCAGGCCGGCTTGCTGCCCGCTGCAATGGGTCATGCCGCAGCGGGCGCCTACCGCGAGCTGCGCCGGGTCCAGCACCACGCCCGCCTCAACGAGGAGCCCACGCAGCTGCCCCTGACCGAGCTGGTGGAGCAACGCGAGGCAGTGCTGCGGCTGTGGCATCAGGTGCTGGGCTGAGCGTCTGTTTGGAGGCGCTTGCGCTGTCCCCATGAGCTCCTGAGGCTTTGCCCCCTCGTTACACTGACCGGGTACGGGTTTTCCCCGAGGATTGATCATGAAACAAGCAAATTTATGGCGCCTGGCCGGTCTGGGCGCGGTTTGGGCGCTCGCTTTTTCTGCGCCTGCGCAGGACAAGGCCGCCACGGCGGTGCGGCCGGCGCTGACGGTCACAGCCGTGCAGCCACAGACCATGACCCTGCCGCAGGTGATGCAGGCCCATGGTTCGGTGGCCGCCTGGCAGGAGGCGCTGGTCGGCGCTGAGTTGCCTGGCCTCAAGCTCACCGAGGTGAAGGTCAATGTCGGTGATGTGGTGCGGCGCGGCGATCTGCTGGCCTTGCTGCAGTCCGACACTTTGCGCGCCGAGCTAGCGCAGACGCAGGCGGCGGTGGCTGAGGCCGAGGCGGCGGCGCAGGAGGCGCGTGCGCAGGCCGAGCGGGCCCGCTCCTTGCAGCAGCAGGGCTTTTTCAGCCCAGCGCAATTGAGTGCCGCGCTGGCCAGCGAGGCGGTAGCACTGGCGCGGGTGCAGTCGGCGCGGGCGGCTTTGGCTTTGCAGCAGCTGCGACTGGCGCAGACCGAGGTGCGTGCACCCGACGCCGGCGTGATTTCGGCGCGCAACGCGACCGTCGGCAGCGTCGCCGGCGCTGGTGCCGAGCTGTTTCGGCTGATCCGTCAGGGCCGGCTTGAATGGCGCGCCGAGGTGACGGCGGCTGAATTGCCGCGGGTGCGGGTGGGCACGTCGGTGCGCCTGCAGACGGCCTCCGGCCTGGAGCTGCAGGGCCGGGTGCGTATGCTGGCGCCTTCGGCCGACCCGCAAACCCGCAACGCCCTGGTCTACGTCGATGTGAGGGCGCCCCGCGGCCAGGCCGCCGCTCTGGTGCCTGGCATGTTCGCCAGCGGATTGATCGAGCTCGGGCGCAGCTCGGGCCTGACGGTGCCGCAGACGGCGGTGGTGGTGCGCGACGGCTTCAGTTATGTGTATGCCCTGGGCGCACAGGACAAGGTGGCGCAGGTCAAGGTGCAGACGGGACGCCAGGTGGGCGATAGGCTGGAAATAGTCAGTGGTCTGGCAGCTGATGCCAGGCTGGTGGCCTCGGGCGGCGCCTTCCTCAATCACGGCGATACGGTGCGGGTGGTGCCGGCGGCTGCCCCGGCAGTGCCCGCCGCCGCGCCCGCTTCAAAGTAAGCGGGGCTGCGCATGATCAATGTTTCCTCCTGGTCGATCCGCAACCCGTTGCCGGCCCTGCTGTTTTTCGTCCTGCTGACGCTGGCCGGAGCGATCGCCTATGGGTCGATGAAGGTACAGAACTTTCCCGACCTGGATCTGCCCACCATACAGGTCACCGCCAATTTGCCTGGCGCTGCGCCCTCGCAGCTCGAAACCGATGTGGCCCGCAAGATCGAAAACGCATTGGCGCCCTTGCAGGGGCTCAAGCACATCACCACCAAGGTGCAGGACGGCGCGGTCACGCTGACCGCCGAATTCCGCCTTGAAAAGCCGGTGCAGGAGGCGCTCGACGAGGTGCGTTCTGCGGTGCAGGGCGCGCGCGCCGACCTGCCGGGCGACCTGCGCGACCCTATCGTGCAAAAGCTCAACCTGGCTGGTACGCCGGTACTCGCCTATACCGTGCGTGCGCAAGGCATGGACGATGAGGCCCTGTCTTGGTTGGTGGACTATGAGCTCACCCGCAAGCTGCTGGCCATCAAGGGCGTGGGCGCAGTCAATCGCGTTGGCGGGGTGACACGCCAGGTGCGGGTCGAGCTCGACGTGCAGCGTCTGCAGGCCTTGGGGCTGACCGCGGTGCAGGTCTCGCAGCAGTTGGGTCAGATGCAGCAAGAGGCTTCGGGTGGGCGCATTGATCTGGGCTCGGGCGAGCAGCCGGTACGCACCCTGGCCACGGTACAGACGGCGCAGGAGATCGGTCGCATCGAGCTGGCGGCCGGCGGCGGGCGGCGGGTGCGACTCGATCAGATTGCGCGGGTCAGTGACGGGCTGGCCGAGCCGCGCTCCTGGGCGGGGCTCAATGGCCAGCCGGTGGTTGGCTTTGAGGTGGTCAGGAGCCGGGGCGAGAGCGAGGTGGCGGTGGGCCAGGCGGTGCGGCGGGTGTTGGCCGAGTACCGGGCGGCGCATCCGGACATCGAGATCCACGAGTCTTTTGACTTCGTCACCCCGGTCGAAGAGGAATATCAGGGCTCGCTGACCCTGCTCTATGAAGGCGCTTTGCTGGCGGTGCTGGTGGTCTGGCTCTTTTTACGTGACCTGCGCGCCACCTTTGTGTCGGCGGTCGCGCTGCCGCTGTCGGTGGTGCCGGCCTTCATCGGCATGGCCTGGCTGGGCTTTTCCATCAATGTGGTGACGCTGCTGGCCTTGTCGCTGGTCATCGGCATTCTGGTCGACGATGCCATCGTCGAGGTCGAGAACATCGTGCGTCACCTGCGCATGGGCAAGACGCCTTACCAGGCGGCGATGGAGGCGGCTGACGAGATCGGGCTGGCAGTGATCGCCACCACCTTTACCCTGATCGCGGTATTTCTGCCCACCGCCTTCATGAGCGGCATTGCCGGCAAGTTTTTCAAGCAGTTCGGCTGGACCGCCTCGCTGGCGGTCTTCGCTTCGCTGGTGGTGGCGCGCATGCTCACGCCCATGATGGCCGCCTACTTGCTCAAGCCCATCGTTACCGCAGCGCACGATCCGGGCTGGATGCGGGTTTATATGGTGGCTGCGCGCTGGTGCCTGAAGCACCGCTTTGTCACGCTGGTGGCTTCCGCGCTTTTCTTCGTGGGTTCGCTCGCGCTGATTCCCTTGCTGCCCACCGGCTTCATCCCGCCCGATGACAACTCGCAGACCCAGGTCTATATTGAGCTGCCGCCGGGCTCGACCCTGCGTGATACCCGCGACAGCGCCGAGCGGGCGCGTGTGCTGCTGCAGGGGGTCGAGCATGTCAAAAGCGTCTACACCACCATCGGCGGCGGCAGTGCCGGCAGCGATCCTTTTGTCAGCGGCGGTGCGGCTGAAGTGCGGCGCGCGACGCTGACCATCGCGCTGAGCGAGCGCGGCCAGCGGCCGCGCAAGCAGGTGATCGAGGCCAATATTCGGCGCGCCATGGGCGATTTGCCCGGTGTGCGCACCAAGGTCGGTCTGGGCGGCTCGGGCGAAAAGTATGTGCTGGTGCTCACCGGCGAAGACCCGCAGGCCCTGCGGCAGGCGGCTTTGGCGGTGGAAAAGGATTTGCGCACCATCCCCGGGCTCGGGCAGATCGCTTCCTCGGCCAGCTTGGTGCGGCCCGAGATTGCGGTGCGGCCCGATTTCGCCCGTGCGGCCGACCTGGGGGTCAGCAGCGCGGCGATCGCGCAGACCTTGCGGGTGGCCACGCTGGGCGACTACGAGCAGCAATTGCCCAAGCTCAATGTGTCCCAGCGGCAGGTGCCCATCGTGGTGCAACTCGATGCGGCGGCGCGCAAGGACCTGGCTCAGATCGAGCGCCTGATGGTCCCTGGCAGCCGCGGCCCGGTCATGCTCGGGCAGGTGGCCAAGGTGGAGGTTGCCGGCGGCCCGGCGGTGATCGACCGCTATGACCGTCAGCGCAATGTGACCTTTGAGGTTGAGCTTTCCGGCCTGCCTCTGGGCGAGGTCACCCAGGCCGCGCAAAAGCTGCCGGCCCTGCAGAACCTGCCGCCCGGCGTCAAAGTGGTGGAGGTTGGCGATGCCGAGGTGATGGGCGAGTTGTTTGCCAGCTTCGCCTTGGCCATGGGCGTGGGCGTGCTGTGCATCTACCTTGTGCTGGTGCTGCTGTTCCAGGGCTTTTTGCATCCGCTGACCATTTTGGCGGCGCTGCCCTTGTCGCTCGGTGGCGCATTCGTGGGCTTGTTGCTGGCGCAGAAGAGCTTTTCCATGCCCTCTTTGATCGGACTGATCATGCTCATGGGCGTGGCCACCAAGAATTCCATCTTGTTGGTGGAATATGCGATCGTGGCACGCCGGGGGCAGCCTGCTATGGGCGATCAGCCTGCGATTGCGCCCATGTCGCGCTGGGACGCGCTGCTCGATGCCTGCCACAAGCGGGCTCGGCCCATCGTGATGACCACGATAGCCATGGCCGCCGGCATGATGCCGATCGCGCTGGGCTGGGGCTCGGCCGATGTGAGCTTTCGCTCGCCCATGGCCATCGCGGTCATTGGTGGCCTGCTCACCAGCACCTTGCTGAGCCTGCTGGTGATCCCGGTGGTCTTCACCTACCTGGATGACATCGGCCAGTTGAGCGCTCGCCTGTGGCGGCGCTTGCGTGGTGGCACGCCGGCGACGGCCGGCTCCGCACCCTAGTTCTGCCGGATTTTTTGTACCAGCGCGGTGGTGGAGTAGCCGTCGACAAAGGGCAGGGCCAGGGCCCTGCCGCCCCAGCTTTGCACCAGCGCGGTCTCGGGCAGCTTGCTCATGTCGTAGTCGCCGCCCTTGACCAGAATGTCAGGTCGCAGCTGGCCGATCAAAGCCACCGGCGTGTCCTCTTCAAAGAAGGTCACCATGTCCACCGACTGCAGGGCCGCGAGCATGAAGGCGCGGTCGGCCTGTTGGTTCAAGGGCCGCTCGGGCCCCTTGCCCAGGCGCCGCGCTGAGGCGTCGGTGTTGATGGCCACCAGCAAGCTGGCGCCGAGGTCACGGGCGCGGGCCAGGTAGCTGACGTGGCCGCGGTGCAGCACATCGAACACGCCATTGGTCATGACCAGGGGGCGGGCCAGCTCGGCCACTCTTTGTAGGATCTGCTCGCGCGACGCAATCTTGGCCGGCAGGCCCGCTGCGAACTGTGGCTTCACGCGGCTTGCGGCCGGGTGGGCGGCGCGAGCTGGGCCATCAGGTCCTTGCGGAAACGGTTGAGCTCTTGCACCGTCTGGAAGCTGCGGTTCATCAGCAGTCCCATGTTGTGCAGGATGCGCTCGACCACCTTGGTCTCCCACTCGGCATCGAACTTGATCTGTTGGCTCAGCCAATGCTCGAGCCACTGCGGGTCGGGCAGCCGCGACTGTATGGTGTCGCGCGGGAACAGTGATTTGTTCACATGTAGATTGGTCGGGTGCAGGGCCTGGGCGGTGCGCTTGGCGCTGGCCATCAATACCCCCACCTTGCTGAAGGCGGCCCTGGCCTCATCGCCAAAGCGGCCTATCGCCCGCTTCATGTAGCGCAGGTAGGCACCGCCGTGGCGGGCCTCGTCCTGGCTCAGCTGGGTATAAATCTGGCGGATCACCGGCTCGGTATGCCACTGCGCGGCCCTGCGGTACCAGTGGTTGAGTCGGATCTCACCACAAAAATGCAGCATCAAAGTTTCCAGCGCCGGCGCTGGCTCGAACTCGAAGCGCACCTCGTGCAATTCCTCTTCGCTGGGCGCCAACTCGGGGCGAAAACGTCGCAGGTACTCCATCAGCACCAGCGAATGCTTTTGCTCCTCGAAGAACCAGATCGACATGAAGGCCGAAAAGTCGCTGTCCTCGCGGTTGTCGCGCAGGAACATCTCGGTGGCTGGCAGCGCCGCCCATTCGGTGATGGCGTTCATCTTGATCGTCAGGGCCTGCTCGTCGGACAGCAGGCTGGCGTCGAACTGACTCCAGGGGATGTCTTTATCCATATCCCAGCGTACGGATTCGAGTTGCTTGAACAATTCAGGATAGAGCATGGCTGATCTCACAGGACCCGGCGACCGGCGAACGTCACAATTTTAGGCGCAGGCTTATCTGCCGTCCTGTGTGGCGTACATTAGCCCGAGCCCTTGTGGTGTCAGCTTGAGGTGACGCTGGGCTAGGGGCTTTTACGGCCCTGGCCCTGCAAGACCCCTTTGGAGCCCCTTGGAGACTCGTATGAAAGCCTCGCTTTTTTGCCTAGTGCGCCTAGCCACGCTGGTTTTTGGCGCGGTGGCGCTCGCGCCTGCGTTGGCGCAGACCGCACCGGCTACGGCCGCTGGCAACTGCCCGGCCCTGTTGCAACATACCGCTGAGCGGCTGCAGGATGAAAAGCCGCAGTCTCTGTGCCAGTACACCGGCAAGGTCTTGCTGGTGGTCAATACCGCCAGTTTCTGCGGCTTTACCTCGCAGTACTCCGGCCTGGAAGCCTTGCATGCCCGCTACAAGGACCAGGGTCTTGTGGTGCTTGGCTTTCCGTCCAACGACTTTGCCCAGGAGCGTGGCAGCAACAAGGACATCGCCGATTTCTGCGAAAGCACCTTCGGTGTCAAGTTTCCCATGTTCACCAAAACCACGGTGACCGGCAAGGACGCTCACCCTTTTTACAAGCGCCTGGCGGCCGAGGCGGGCTCTTCTCCCCGCTGGAACTTTTACAAGTACCTGATTGGAAGGGATGGAAAAGTAGTGAGCGCTTACGGCTCTACAACCAGCCCTCAGGATTCCCGGATAACCAAGCAAATTGAACAACTGCTTGCAAAAAATAACTGATCAGTCATAAAATGACTGTACAGTATGCTTTTGTTCGATCGCAGGCTGAACAGGGGTTGGTGCATGCAGTATGGTGGGCTTGATGCGGCGGTGATGTCGGGAACGGACAGCCCTTTGCAAGCGAGTTGCCTTCGCTGCGTTCCCGGGTCTCGATCGAAGCGGTTTTCTGTTGCGAAGCCTTCTGGCGCCGTCAGGCCTGGTTGTAAGCTCGGGGTGTCTCTCCTCCTCCCTCCCTCCCTCCATTACCTCGGGACGCTTCGCAACATTTTTCTTTTTAGGCGGGGCTCATGGGCTTAGCACTGCGCGTCGCCCCGCCGCTGTCAGGCCCGGCCGGGCCTGGCAAGGGCCCCCGGGTGGCCATCGTCGGCTCGGGCATTTCCGGCCTGGCCGCTGCGCACCAGTTGCGCGGGCAGGCTCAAATCAGTCTTTTTGAGGCTGCTGATTATTTCGGCGGACATACCCATACGGTGGATGTCACCCTGCCCACCGACCAGGGCCTGCTGACCCACGGGGTCGATACCGGCTTTCTGGTCTTCAATGAGCGCACCTATCCGGGGCTGATTGCCTTGTTTGCAGAACTGGGCGTGCCCACTGCAAAGTCGGACATGTCGTTTTCGGTGCAGGCTCCGGCGGGCCGAGCGCGGCCGGCACTGGAGTGGAGTGGCTCGGATCTCAATACCGTGTTTGCACAGCGCAGCAATTTGCTGCGGCCCGGCTTTTGGCGCATGCTCAGGGACATTCTGCGCTTTAACCGCGTCTGTACCGAGTTGGCGCGGGGCCTGGAGCAGGGCCAGGCCGATGCGCGGCTGCTGCAACCGCTGTCCTTCTTTCTGCGCGAGCAGGGGCTTTCGGACGAATTTCGCGAAGGCTATTTCCTGCCCATGATGGGCTGCATTTGGTCCTGTCCCACCGACCAGATGCTGCAATTTCCGGTCGCGACCATGGTGCGCTTTTGTCACAACCACGGCCTGCTGCAGGTCAGCGATCGGCCTCAGTGGTGGACGGTGCGCGGCGGCGCGCGTGACTATGTGCACAAGATCACCGCCGCTATCGAAGACAAGCGACTGAACAGCCCGGTACTTCTGATCGAGCGCGACGCTGCGGGCGTGCGCATCACCAGCGAGCGTGAGGGTCGCACACAGACCGAGTCCTTCGACAAGGTGATTCTGGCCGGCCACAGTGACCAGAGCCTGGCCATGCTCAGGCAGCCCAGCGCCTTAGAGGGCCAGCTGCTGGGAGCCATCCGCTATCAGCCCAACCGGGCGGTGCTGCACACCGACGAGTCGGTGCTGCCCAAGCGGCGCCTGGCCTGGGCCGCATGGAACTATGAGCGCGCGGCCGATGTGGGGCGCGAATCGGCGCAGGTCTGTCTGCACTATTTGCTCAACATGCTGCAGCCGCTGCCCTTCAAGCAGTCGGTCATCGTCTCGCTCAACCCGGTGCGCCGCATTGATCCGGCCCAGGTGATCGGTGAGTACGACTATGCCCATCCGGTGTTCGACGGCTCGGCCATCGCTGCGCAGCAGCAGCTCGATCAAATCCAGGGTCACCAGCACAGCTATTTTTGCGGCGCCTGGGCCGGCTACGGTTTTCATGAGGATGGCCTTAAGTCAGGGCTGCGGGCGGCGCGGCAGTTGCTGGCAGATTGGGCTGAGCAGACCAGCGCGCCTGTGCGGGCGGCGGCATGAGCACCGCTGTGCCGGCTGCAGCCGCCACCGGCGGCGCTGTGCAGCCCCTGATTGGTTTTGGCCAGGTTCGTCACGAACGCTTGCGCCCGGCTGCCCATGTCTTTAGTTACCCCACCTTCTTTTTGATGCTGCCCTTGCGCAGCATGGCCGGCCAGGGCAACGGCGCGCTGGCGCGCAACCGTGCCGGCTGGCTCAGCTTTCACGACAGCGATCATGGCCAGGGCGGTGCCGACTGCCTGGCCTGGATCGATGAATTGCTGGCCAGTGAAGGCCTGAGCGCGCCCGGCGAGGTCTGGCTGCACACTTATCCGCGCGTGCTCGGCTACACCTTCAAGCCGGTGAGCTTTTGGTACTGCCACGATGAGGCGGGCCGATTGCGCGCCATCGTGGTCGAGGTCAACAACACCTTTGGCGAGCGCCACTGCTATTTGCTCGACGCGCCACGCTATGGCCAGACGCTGCAGGCGCGCAAGGTGTTTCATGTCTCGCCCTTTTGTAATGTCGAGGGCAGCTACCGGTTTCGCTTCATGCGCACCTCGCGCGAGGGGGTCGAACGCACCGTAGCGCGCATCGACTATGACGACGAAGCCGGGCCCCTGCTCAAGACCAGTGTGGCCGGTGCGCTCGAACCGATCAGCACAGCCAATATGCGCCGGGCCTTGTGGTCTTACCCGGCCATGACCTTGGGCGTCATGGCCCGCATTCACTGGCAGGCGCTCAGGCTGTGGCTCAAGCGCGTGCCCTTTATTCATAAACCGGTGCCGCCTGAGCGCTTTCTCACACGATGAACACCGCCGCCAACACCGCCGCAGCCGCCAAGTTCAGCCTGCCGGCGGGCGCCCCCGCAGCAGCACGCACCGTGCTGGACATGCTCCACAGGCTCAAGCACGGCAGCCTGAGTCTGACTTTGCCCGATGGATCGCAACACCGTTTTGGTGGGGGCGAGTTTCCCAATGCCAGCCTGTGCCTGCACAACTGGAAGGTCTGCGCGGCGGCCTTGAAGTCCGGCGACATCGGCTTTGCAGAGGGCTATATCGACGGCGACTGGAGCACTGGCGACTTGAGCGCCCTGCTGCGCCTGTTCATCGCTAACCGCCGCGAGGTGGAAGACGTGATCTACGGCACCTGGCTGGGCCGGCTGGTCTATCGGATTCGTCACCTGCTGCATCGCAACACCCGCAGCAACAGCCAGAAAAACATCCATGCCCACTATGACCTGGGCAATGCCTTTTACGAGCTTTGGCTCGATGGCACGATGAATTACAGCTCGGCCCTGTTCGAGTCGCCCGACACGTCCATGCAGCAAGCGCAGCGCGCCAAAGTGGCGCGCGCGCTGCGCATGACGGATGTCAAGGCCGGCGACCGGGTGCTCGAGATCGGCTGCGGCTGGGGGGCTTTGGCCGAGATGGCCAGCGTGGAATTTGGCGCCAGCCTGGTGGGCGTGACGCTGAGTACCGAGCAGCTGGCCTGGGCGCGTGCGCGCATGGAGCGCTGTGGCGTGGCCGAGCGGGTGGACCTGCGTTTGCAGGATTACCGTGACATCGGCCGGGCTAGCGCCGCCGATGGCCAGTTTGATGCGATCTGCTCGATCGAGATGATCGAGGCCGTTGGCCGTGAATACTGGCCGACCTACTTTTCCACCGTGGCCCGCTTGCTCAAGCCCGGTGGCAAGGCCTGCATTCAGAGCATTGTGATTGCCGACGAGCTGTTTGAGCGCTACCTGCAGTCCACCGACTTCATTCAGCAGTATGTTTTTCCAGGCGGCTGCCTGCCCAGCCCGCAGGCCTTTCGCGAGCAGGCCCGTCAGGCCGGCTTGGAGGTGGTCGACGAGTTTTGCTTTGGCCAGGACTATGCCGAAACCTTGCGGCAGTGGCGCCAGACCTTCATGGCGCGCGAGCAGCAGGTGCTGGCTCTGGGTTTTGACCAGCGCTTCATGCGCATCTGGGAGTTCTACCTCGCCTATTGCGAGGCGGCGTTTTCCGAGCGCAACACCGACGTTGTGCAGTACACCCTGCGCAAGCCTTGATTCAAGGACTGTCAGCCATGCCCATGCGCCTGAGTCGCCGTACCGCTATCGCCAACTTGGCCACCTTGGCCAGTTGCGGCCTGGCCTCGGCCTGGGCGCAGCCGGCCCCGTTGCCTGCCGATCTGGCCGGCAGCGGTCTGGCCGTGCGCGGCCAGCAGCGCTTTCGGGTCTGGGGCTTCGAGGTCTACGACGCCAGCCTGTGGACCACGCCCAGCTTCCAGCCCAGCCAGAGCGAGACGCAGTTGCTGGCGCTTGAGCTGCACTATCTGCGCGACTTTGCGGCCAAGGACATCGCCGAGCGATCGATCAAGGAAATGCGGCGCAGCGCTCCGATGTCGGC
>JBILDR010000297.1:0-3594 GCA_044352515.1 Polaromonas sp. | reverse complement strand
GCAGGAGCGGCAGGTCATTCAGGACTCGATCGACACCATCAAAAAGCACACCGGCCAAAAGCTCGACGGCTGGCTGGCGCCGGCACTGACCTACACCGAGCGCACCATGGACCTGGTGGCAGAAATGGGGCTGACCTATGTCTGCGACTTGTTCCATGACGACCAGCCCGGCCCGGTGAAGGTCCGGCAGGGCAAGCTCACCAGCATTCCGTATTCGCTGGAGATGAACGACACCATCGTCTACAACGTCAACCTGGTCTCGCCGCGCCGCTATGGCGACATCCTCAAGCGCCAATTCGACAGGCTCTATGAAGAAGGCGAGCGCTCGGGCACGGTGATGTGCATCCCCCTGCACCCCTACTTGATCGGCCAGCCCTACAGGTTGGCTGCCTTTGAGGAGGCGCTGTCTTACATCACCAGCCATGACAAAGTCTGGTTGGCCACCGGCCGCGAGATCGCGCAGTATTTCAATGAAAACTACCACGCTGCCTTCATGGCTGCGGGGCAGGCCGTAGGGGAGGCACCATGAGCAGCAAGCCCTTGCCCGACGATTATTTGTCCTACCCGCTGCGCCGCTATGGCATGGACCATGACCGCTATGACTGGTCCATGCTGCCCCGGCGCAAGCCGGTGGCCTGGCCGGGCGGCGCACGCATTGCGCTGTGGGTGGTGCCGGCGCTGGAGTGGTTCCCACTCAATATGGCGGGCCAGCCCTTTAAGCCGCCGGGCGCGATGCAGACCGCCTACCCGGACCTGCGCCATTACACCCTGCGCGACTACGGCAACCGGGTCGGCATCTTTCGCATCATGCAGGCCCTGGGTCGCCACGGCATACCGGCCACGGTGGCGCTCAATGCAGCGGTAGCGGTGCGCTATCCCTCGCTCATCAAGCAGTGCAACAGCCTAGGCTGGGAGATCATGGCCAATGGCCTGGACATGGACCACCTGCACCATGGCGGTCTGGATCCGGCTGAAGAAAAACGCTGGGTGGCGCAAAGTCTGGAACTGCTGCGTCAGGCCAGCGGCCAAGCGGTGCGCGGCTGGCTCTCGCCAGCCAAGTCAGAGTCCTTCCAGACCCTGGACCTGCTGGCTCAGGCGGGTCTGGACTATGTCTGCGACTGGGTCAATGACGACATGCCCTATGCCATGCGGACCACCGGCGGCCCCTTGGTGGCCATGCCGCATCCGATCGACATCGACGACTACACCATCTTGGTCAACAACCACCATACCGAGGATGATTTCCGGGACCAGCTCATTGATCACTTTGACGTGCTTTACCGCGAATCCAGCGTCGATAACGGCCGGGTGATGGCCATCTCGCTGCACCCCTGGGTGATCGGCCAGCCTTACCGGATCCGGGCGCTGGAGGAAGCGCTGGCGCACATCATGCGTCACCGGGGCGTATGGGCCGCCACCGGCTCGCAGATCCTCGATGCCTGGCAGGCTCAGCAAGCCTAAATGGCAATTTGGCCTTGTACTGGGGCGGGTGCGGCGCTCAGCCTAGAGCGTCGCCTCATGCTTCGCCTAGAGCGTCGCCTTCATCTCGGCCAGATCGTTCCAGACGTCCTGGCGGCGGATCAAACCGTCGGCCAGTTCGAAGCGGTCGATGAAGCGTATGCCGCTGAAGGTACTGCCATCGAGCCAAACGCCTTCGAGTGTGCCGCTGCAATAGACCACGGTGCAGTCTTCCTGCCAGGATTCGTCGAATCGTTCGAAGCGTTTAGCGATGCGGCTGTAGCGGGTTTTGGCCCAGTCCATCAATTCGCTGAACTCCCGCATCGGCGCAGCGCCCGGGAAGGTCATCACAAAGCCGGGGGCCAGCAGCTGCCGCGCCGCATCCAGCTCGCGCGCCTGCATGCGCTCCAGAAACTGGCGCACCACCACGCTGGCTTCGGGCAGGTCCGGCCCGCCCTGACTCATGCGTTTTCCGTCGCGCTGGTAGGTGGCTGCTTCGTTCACAAAGACGGTGGTGCCCGCGTTGGACGCGGCAATCACCGAGCGCACGGTGCGCGCGGTGCGCTCGACCAGGCGTTCGCGCGTCTGCGCGCTGTAGCCGGGCAAGAGGGTAATAGAGACAACAGGCATGAGATAACTCCTTGGACCGCGCATGATAGTGCCCCCGCAAAGGCCATGCTTGGGCCTAAGGTGGACATAAGGTGGGCACAAGGCGGACATGGGGTGGGCATGAGATGGACCTGATCGCCGGCCACGAGCGCATTGCCTATTCGGCCCTGCCCAGCCGCAGCCCGCTGCGCTGGCCGGGTGGCGCGCGGCTGGCGGTTTGGGTGGCGCCCAATATCGAGCACTATGAATACCTGCCCGAGCAGGTGCGGGTGCGCAATCCCTGGCCGCGCTTGCCGCATCCCGACATCCTGGGCTACGGTCTGCGCGACTACGGCAACCGGGTGGGCGTCTGGCGCCTGATGGAGCTTTTCGACCGGCTCGAATTGCCGGTGACGGTCTCGCTGTCCATGGCGGTGCTCGATATGTACCCCGACCTGGCCCAGGCCATGATGGAGCGGCAGTGGGAGTTCATGTCCCACGGCCTCTACAACACGCGTTACCACTGGAATATGAGCGAGGATGAAGAGCGCGAGGCGATCGCCCAGTGCCAGGAGATACACCTGCGCCATACTGGCCGCGATTTGCGAGGCTGGTTTTCGCCGGCCGCCTCCAACACCCTGCGCACGCCCGATCTGGTCGCTGAAAGTGGCATCAGCTATTTATGCGACCTCTACCATGACGACCAGCCCACGCCGATTCGCGTGCGCAGCGGCGAGCTGACCTCGCTGCCTTATTCCATGGAAATCAACGACAGCATCGCCTGGCGGCGCGGCCAGGAAGCCGAAGCCTTTGCACGCAAGATTCGCGACGAGTTCGACGTGCTCTATGCGGAGGGCGCCGAGCACGGCCGGGTGATGAACATCGCCGTCCATCCTTTCATCATGGGCCAGCCGCACCGCATCGATGCGCTGGACCATGCCCTGCAATACATCCGCAGTCACGAGGACGTCTGGTTTGCCACCGGCGCGCAGATCGTCGACTGCTACCGTCAGCAACAAGCCAAGGACAGCCCATGAGTGCCAACCAAGATTACATCCGCGACTATATGAGCGAGCCGGTGATTGATGCGCAAAGTGCGGCGCTGGTCATCATCGACATGCAGTACGCCACCGGCTCGCGCCAGGGCGCGCTCGGCCGAACCCTCAAGGCCCAGGGCTCTTCGGTGGGGGACTACCGCTTTGCCCGCATTGAAGGCACGGTGCTGCCCAGCATCTTGCGCCTGCGCGCGCATTTCCAGCAGCTCGGGCAGCCGGTGCTGCATGTGACCCTGGGTGCGGCCCTGCCCGATGCCAGCGACGCGCCGCGCCATATGCGCAAGCTGCTGGCCAGCTGCGCCAACCATGTGGGCAGCCGCGAGCATGAAATCCTCGATGAGCTCAAGCCGGTCGCGGGCGAGCATGTGCTGCGCAAGACCACCGTGGGCGCCTTCGCCTCCACCCCGATCGACAGCCTGCTGCGCTCGCTGCGGGTCGATCAGCTCTATATGGTGGGCGTGTCGACCAATATGTGCGTGGAGACCACCGCCCG
>JBILDR010000296.1:0-3597 GCA_044352515.1 Polaromonas sp. | reverse complement strand
CCGGTGCTGGCCATCGTCAACGAGGTCTTCTTCCGCAACACCCACCAGTTGCCCGATTTTCTGGAAGGGCGCAGACGCCTGGATGAAAAAATCGGGCTGCTGCAGCAAAGCGATCTGCGTGCGCTCAAGATCGCCGACTACGGCACCCGCAGGCGCTTTTCTGTAGCCTGGCACGAGGAGGTGCTGCGTACCCTCAACGCCCGCCTGGGGTCTGGCCCCCAGGGGCAGTTGGCCGGCACCAGCAATGTGCTGTTTGCCATGAAGCTCGGCCTGACCCCGCTGGGGACCATGGCCCACGAATACCTGCAGGCCTGTCAGGCGCTGGGTCCGCGGCTGCGCGACAGCCAGGTGTTTGCCTTTGAATCCTGGGCACGCGAGTACCGTGGCGACCTGGGCATTGCCCTGTCGGATGTCTACGGCATGGATGCCTTCTTGCGCGACTTCGACATGTATTTCTGCAAGCTGTTCGACGGCGCTCGCCACGACAGCGGCGATCCTTTTGCCTGGGGCGAGCGTCTGCTCGAGCACTACCGCAACAACCGGGTCGATCCTTTGACCAAGACACTGATCTTCAGTGACGCGCTGACGGTGCCGCGCACCATTGAGCTCTACCGGCGCTTTAGCGGGCGCTGCCAGTTGGCCTTTGGCATAGGTACCAACCTGACCAACGACCTGGGCTGCGAGCCGCTGCAGATCGTCATCAAGATGGTGCGCTGCAACGGCCAGCCCGTGGCCAAGCTGTCGGACACGCCGTCCAAGAACATGTGCGATGACGAAAAATACCTGGCTTATCTGCGCCAGGTCTTTGACATCAAGACCGGGGAGTGAACCGCTTATGAGCCCAAGAGCCCTGCCGCGCAGCCTCGTGCTGCTTGTATCCTTTCTGGTCTGGCCGGGGCTGGCCAGTGCGGCCAGCATCGACGGCGCCGCACTGAGCGCCTGGTGGGGCCTGCCTTTTGCGGGTATCTTGCTGTCGATCGCCCTGTTTCCCCTGCTGGCGCCCATCGTCTGGCACCACCATTACGGCAAAATCGCGGCGCTTTGGGCGCTGGCCTTTTTGCTACCCTTTGCCGCCCTGTACGGCCCGGCTTTGGCTGCCTCGAACTTGGTGCATGCGCTGCTGGCGGAGTACATTCCCTTCATCATTTTGCTGACGGCGCTCTACACCGTCTCAGGCGGCATTTACATCCGAGGCAATTTGCGCGGCAGCCCGGGGCTCAACACCGCCATCTTGGGCATCGGTGCGGTGCTGGCCAGCCTGATGGGTACCACGGGTGCCTCGATGCTGCTGATCCGGCCATTGATTCGCGCCAATGACAACCGCAAGCATGTGGCCCATGTGGTCATCTTCTTTATTTTTATCGTCTCCAATGCCGGCGGCTCCCTCACGCCCTTGGGTGATCCGCCCCTGTTCCTGGGCTTTCTCAAAGGCGTGGAGTTTTTTTGGACGCTCAAGACCCTGCTGCCCGAGACCCTGTTTCTGGTCGGTAGTCTGTTGGCCATTTTTTACGTCCTCGATGCCTGGCTGTTCCACCGCCGCGAGGAGGTATTGCCGCTAGACCCGACGCCCGAAACCCGTTCGATCGGCTTTGACGGCGGCGCCAACTTTGGGCTACTGGCCGTGATCGTTGCGCTGGTGCTGATGAGCGGTGTCTGGAAGAGCGGCGTGGTCTTTGATGTCTGGGGCACCGAGGTGGGCTTGCCCGGCTTGCTGCGCGATCTCGGTCTGGTGCTGGTCACTCTGATTTCCTTGCGCCTAACGCCGTCCCAGGTCCATGCCGACAATCAATTCGGCTGGGCGCCTATGCAAGAGGTGGCCAAGCTGTTCGCGGGCATTTTTCTGACCATCATTCCGGTGATTGCCATGCTCAAGGCGGGCGTTAACGGGCCTTTTGGGGCGGTGGTCTCGGCGGTCACCCGGCCCGATGGCAGCCCGGATGTGCTGATGTACTTCTGGATCACTGGCGCCTTAAGTTCATTTTTGGACAATGCGCCGACCTATCTGGTGTTTTTCAACACCGCCGGGGGTGATCCACAGGTGCTGATGAACGCTCTGGCACCGACCCTGGCAGCAATTTCTGCCGGCGCGGTCTTCATGGGCGCCAACAGCTACATCGGCAATGCGCCCAATCTGATGGTCAAGGCCATTGCGGAAGACCGCGGCGTCAAGATGCCCAGCTTCTTTGGCTACATGCTGTGGTCGGGCGGCATTTTGATTCCGCTGTTCATCATCATGGGTTTTATTTGGTTCCGCTGAAGTCGCAACTACTTGCAGGAGAGGTTTTGTGAGCAAGCCCCGTATTCTGATGGCCCGTGCCGTTTTCCCTGAAGTGGTGGCCAAACTCGAGCAGATCGCCGAGGTCCAGATCAATCCGGACGATCGGGTCTGGAGCCAGGCCGAGCTGATTGAGCGGCTGCAAGGCAAGCAGGGGGTGTTCACCACCGGCAGCGACCGCATTGATGCGGCGGTGCTCCAGGCCTGCCCTGACCTGCGCATCTGCGCCAATATGGCGGTGGGCTACAACAACTTCGATATTGCGGCCATGACGGCGGCCAAGGTGGTGGCCACCAACACCCCGGATGTGCTGACCGAAACAACTGCCGATTTGGGCTTTGCCTTGATCATGGCCACCGCACGGCGCATGGCCGAGAGCGAACATTTTCTGCGCGCCGGCCTGTGGACCAAGTGGAGCTACGACATGTTTGCCGGCTCCGATATTCATGGCTCGACCCTGGGCATTCTGGGCATGGGCCGCATCGGCCAGGCCATCGCCCGCCGCGGCGCGCTCGGCTTTGGCATGCAGGTGATTTATCACAACCGCTCGCGCCTGGAGCCGGCCATTGAGCAGGAGCTGCGTGCCCGCTATGTGAGCAAGGACGACTTGCTGGCCCAGGCCGATCACCTGATTCTGGTGCTGCCTTACAGCGCGCAATCGCACCATGCCATCGGCGCAGCTGAACTTGCCCGCATGAAGCCCAGCGCCACCCTGGTCAATATTGCGCGTGGCGGTATCGTCGACGACGCGGCCCTGGCCGTGGCTTTGAAGAGCCGAACGATTGCCGCTGCCGGGCTCGATGTCTTCGAGGGCGAGCCCAGCGCGCACCCGGGCCTGCTGGAGGTACCCAATGTGGTGCTGACCCCGCACATCGGCAGCGCCAGCATTCCCGCCCGCAAGGCCATGGCCCATCTGGCGGCCGATAACCTGCTGGCTTTTTTCAGCGGCCAGCCTCTGCTGACCGCGCTCAACCCCGATCCGCGCTGACCCTTGGCCGAGCGGCTGCTGCCGCCGGCATGACAGCCTGGCCGGTCCCCCGCTACGGCGGGGCGCGACAATAGGCGCATGACCGAACCCGTTTTCTGGCTGGCCCTGGCATTGCTGGCCCTGATCGTGCTGTTGCTGGCTCTGGTGCTGGCCCGGCTGCCGGGTCGAGGCCAGGCGCAAGCCGGCGCGGCGCTGCTGGCCGAGGTGCAGCAATTGCGGGTTTCCGGCGAGCGATTGGAGCGCGAGCTGCGTGAGCAAGTCCAGGGCAGCGCCCGCGACACCCGATCGGACTTGCAGCAGTCGCTGGCACTGTTTCAGCAAACCTTGCTGGCCC
>JBILDR010000295.1:0-3617 GCA_044352515.1 Polaromonas sp. | reverse complement strand
AGGCCGAGCTGCAAGGGCAGCGCAAAACCCTGTCGCTGTCCGACTTCACCTATTGGGTGGGCCTGTGCCTGGAATCGGGCCTGTTCACCCCCGAGCACCCGCCGCAGGCCCAGGTGCTGGTACTTCCCCTGGGCCAGTTGGTGGGGCGTTCGCTGGCGGCGGTGGTGATACCGGGCGCAGATGAGCTGAACATGCCGGCCAGTCCGACGCCGCCGGGGCTATGGAGCGCTCGGCAGAGGGAGTTGCTGGGCCTGCCCTCGCGCCAGGATTTGATGGCCAGCAACCGCAGGGCCTGGCTACACGCCTTGCAGCATGCGCAGCTTGATCTACTCTGGCGCCAAAGTGAGCGGGGGCAGGCGCTCATGCCCTCGCCCCTGGTGCAGGAGCTGATGCTTGGCGGCGCAGTGCCAGAGGCACCCGATCTGCGCGCCAGCCGGCCCATTGAGCCCAGGGGGGCAGAGCCGGCCCAGGCCCAGGGGCACCGTCTGCCGCTGGCGCAGCTGTCGGCCTCGGCCTATGAAGACCTGCGGGCCTGCCCTTATCGCTTCTTTGCGCTGCGACAGCTTGGCTTGAGGGCCGACGACGAGCTCGATACCGAGCTGGACCGCCGCGACATAGGCAACTGGCTGCATGCGAGCTTGCGCTACTTTCACGAAGCGCTCCAGGCCAGCCCGACGGCCGAGCTTGCAGCACGCGCCGCGCTGTTTGATGCGGCCGCCCAGCGTGCGCTGGCCGAAGCGGGCTTGGACGCCGCCGAGTTTTTGCCCCACGCTGCTGCCCTGTCGGTACTTCGCGATGGCTACCTGGCATGGTTGGCTGATCATGAGGCCCAGGGCCACGCGTTCCTGCAGGCCGAACAGTGGTTTGAACGCTGGCTTGGCGGGCTCAAATTGGTGGGCCAGATTGACCGCATCGACCGCGATGCCCAGGGGCAGTTGCTGCTGATGGACTACAAAACCGAGTCGTCGGAGAAAACCCGTGGCCGCATCAAGCAGGCGGCTGAAGATACCCAACTCGCTTTCTACGCGGCCCTGGTCGGTGAGCAGGCGGCCGGTGCCGCTTACCTTAACCTGGGCGAGCGGGGTCAGACCCGTTCCCATGCCTTGCCCGATATGCCACTGCTGCGCGAGCAATTGCTGGCCGGCGTGCAGCAGGACATGGCCAGGCTGGCAGCGGCCGAGCCCCTGCGCGCCTTGGGCCAGGGGCAGGCCTGCAGCTATTGCCAGGCGCGGGGCCTGTGCCGGCGCGACTTTCTGCCGGCGGGACAGGCCTCATGAGCAGCACCATGCCAGCCTACAGGGTTAACCAGCAAATCGTCTCGGCGCAGGCTTTCTACGCCATAGCCTGCGATCCACAGCGCAGCGTGGTGGTGCAAGCCTGCGCTGGCGCCGGTAAGACCTGGATGCTGGTGTCACGCATCCTCAGGGCCCTGCTGGCGCACGATGGGCCACAACAAGGGGCTTGCGAGCCGCAAGAGATTCTGGCCATCACCTTTACCCGCAAGGCGGCTGGCGAGATGCGCGAGCGGCTGCACCAATGGTTGCTGCAATATGCCCAGGCCGATGATGCCGCCTTGCTGCAGGCGCTGCGCGAGCGCGGAGTGCAAGGGCTGGACGATACGCTAAAGGCCCAGCAGGCCTGCGAGCGCCTGCGCGGCCTGCATGCGAGGCTGCTGGCCAGCGGCCGCTCGGTGCAGATCCGAACTTTTCACGGCTGGTTTGCCACGCTGCTGCGCAGCGCGCCGGTGGCGGTGCTGCAGCGCCTGCAACTGCCGGTGCGCCATGAACTGCTCGAAGACGACAGCCTGGCTCGCAAGCAGGCCTGGCGCCGCTTTTTGACGGCCCTGCTGGATCAGCCCGAGGCCCGCGACTGCTTTGATTCGCTGGTGCGTACCTACGGCCGCTCGCAGACCGACAAGGCCTTACAGGCGGCACTGGACAAACGCATCGAATTTGAGCGGGCCGATGCTGCGGGCGTGTTGGAAGGATCGGTGAAGACGCCGGCTGAGGCTTTTCCGCGCTGTGCCGGGCTCAGCCATTGGACCGACTTGATTCGACGCCCTGGCGAGCGTGCCTTGATGCAAGAGGCGGCCGATCTGCTCAAGGGCTTGAGCGCGCCCAGCTTCGCCCTGCGCGGCGCGCTGCTCGAGGCTGCGCTGCAGGCTGCAGACTTGGATGGCGTCTTTAACGCCTTGCTCACGACAGATGACAAAGACCGGCAGCCGCGCAAATTTGGCAAATCTGGCTCGCATGAGGCGCTGAGGCAGGCACAGACCCTGGCCCTGGAGCTGCTCGCGATGCAGCGTCAGGAGCAGGCCTGGATCTACCAGCGCAACATGATCGTGCTGGCGCGTTTGCTGCTAGATCAGTTCAAGGCGGTCAAGCTCGAGCGCGGCTGGATCGACATGAACGATGTGGAAAGCGCGGCCTTGCACCTGCTCGGTGATGAAGAGCTGGCCGGCTGGATGCAGGAGCGGCTGGACGCACAGATCAAGCATGTGCTGATTGACGAGTTTCAGGACACCAACCCGCTGCAGTGGCAGGCCTTGCGCGCCTGGTTGCAAAGTTATGCTGGTGCTGCGCGCGCCATAGGCGTTTTCATCGTCGGCGATCCCAAGCAAAGCATCTACCGCTTTCGGCGGGCGGAGCCGCAGGTGTTTCACTCGGCTGCTGAATTCGTGCAGGTCGCTTTGGGCGGGTATTTGCTCAGCTGCGACCACACCCGGCGCAATGCGCCGCAGGTGATTACGGCGGTCAATGCGGTCATGGGCGATGCAGCGCTGAGCGAGGGCTATCCGGACTTTCGGGTTCACAGTACGGACGCCCGGCACAGCGGGCAGGTGCTGCGCCTACCGATGGTGCCCCGGCCGCAGGCGCAAGCCACTGCGCTATCGTCCTGGCGTGACAGCCTGAGTCAACCGCGCTGGGAGGCCGATGAGCACCAGCGTGAGATCGAAGCGCGGCAGGCCGCTGCCTGGCTGGTGGCGCAGCTGGCTGCGCGCGGCTTGCAGCCGAGCGATGTGATGGTGCTCTCGCGCAAGCGGGCGAGTCTGCTGCCCATGCAGCAGGCGCTGGCGGTGCATGGCGTGCCGGCCGATATCGGCGAAAAAATTGCCCTGTTTGAGTACTGCGAGGTCCAGGATCTGGTGGCCCTGATGGATGTCCTCATCTCGCCCCTGCATGACCTGTCTTTGGCGAGGGTGCTGCGCTCGCCCATTTTCGGGCTGGACAGCAGCGACCTGGTGCCCCTGGCGCTGGCGGCCCGGCGCACCGGCAGCGCCTGGCTCAGCCTCCTGTTGGCACCGGCCGGCAGCGTGGCCGAGCTGGACGACCCCCAGGGCGCCGCCTTGCGGCCGCTGGGCGAGCGCCTGGCCCGCTGGCAGGTTTGGCTTGAGTCCCTGCCTGCGCACGATGCCTTGCAGGCCATTTACGACGACGGCGACCTGCTGGCGCGCTTTGCAGCAGCAGCTCCTGCCCTGCAGTGCGAGGCCGTGCTGGCCCATCTGCGCGCCTTGCTGGCGGCCTCCTTGGGGCACGAGGGCGGGCGTTACCTCACCGCTTATGCGCTGGTGCGTGCGCTCAAGGCCGGGCTGATCGAGGCGCAACCCGCGCTGCGCA
>JBILDR010000294.1:0-3621 GCA_044352515.1 Polaromonas sp. | reverse complement strand
GGACCCGCTGGGCGAAGGCCTCGGCCCCAAGCTCGCGGATGAAGCTGTCCGGGTCGTGCTCAGCCGGCAGAAACAGGAACTTGATCGATCGGGTGTCGCTGGCATAGGGCAGGGCCGCATCCAGCGCCTTGCGCGCAGCCCGCCGACCGGCGGCGTCGCCATCGAAGCTGAACACCACCGCGTCGGTGAAGCGAAAGAGCTTTTGCACATGGTCGGCGGTGCAGGCCGTGCCCAGAGTGGCCACCGCATTGGCAAAGCCGTGCTGGGCCAACGCCACCACATCCATATAGCCCTCGGTGACCAGCGCGTAACCGTGCTCGCGCAGGGCAGCGCGGGCTTCAAACAGACCGTAGAGCTCGCGCCCCTTGCTGAACACAGGGGTTTCAGGTGAGTTGAGGTATTTGGGCTTTTCGTCGCCCATCACCCGGCCGCCAAAGCCTATGCATTGCCCTTTGACATTGCGAATCGGGAACATCACCCGGTCGCGGAAACGGTCGTAGCGTTTGCCCTGCTCGTTGCCGTCTTCTTCGGCAGCGATCACCAGGCCGCTGTCGACCAGCATGGTGTCGGCATAGTCTGGGAACACCCCGGCGAGGAACCGCCAGCCCGCTGGCGCATAGCCCAGGCCGAAAGCCTTGGCGATCTGGCCTGACAGGCCCCGCCCTTTGAGGTAATTGACCGCTTGCGGCGCGTCCTTGAGCTCGGCGGCAAAGGCCAGTGCGGCCTTTTCCAGCAGATCGTTCAGGCTGCTTTGCTGCTCGCGCGCTTGCGACTGCCGCAATCTTTCGGCCGGCGAGATGTCTTCTTCGGGCACCTGCAGTCCATACTGCTGGGCCAGGTCCTTGACCGCATCTGGGAAGTTCATGCCCAGATGCTCCATCAGGAAGCCGATGGCGTTGCCGCTCTTGCCGCAGCCGAAGCAGTGGTAGAACTGCTTGCTGGGACTGACGGTGAAAGAGGGCGATTTTTCGGTGTGGAAGGGGCAGAGCCCCGAAAAATTGGCGCCGCCTTTTTTGAGCTGCACATGGCGGCCGACGATGTCCACGATGTCGGCTCTAGCCAGCAGCTCCTGCAGAAACGGTGTGGGGATGGCCATGTCAGTCCGGTTGCAATTGGCCATTGTAGGCAGCGCCCCGGCTGCGGTGCGGGTCGCTCAGTCGCCGAGCACCCGGCCTTCTCGGCGGGGGTCTGAGGCGCCCACCCAGCCTTGCGCGCTGCGCTGCAGGATTTGCAGGCCGCTGGTCATAGGCACTTGTCGTACGGCGGTGCCGCGCTCGGCCAGGGCGTCGGCGGTCGCGCCCTCGTAGCGGCCCTGTTCCAGCAGCAGCGCTGCGTTCATATTGGCCAGATGGGGCAGGGCAATGGCCGCCTGCGGCGTCAGGCCCCAGTGCAGGCTGGCCCACAGGGACTTGGCCGTGTAGTGAATGATGTAGGCGCCGCCCGGGCTGCCCAAGCTCATGCTCGCACCTGGGCTGCCCGCTTCAAACACCAAGGTCGGCGACATGGACGAACGCGGCCGTTTGCCCGGCTCGGGCCGGTTGGCCACCGGCAGGCCTTGTGGCGAACGCGGAACAAAGCTGAAGTCGGTCAGCTGGTTGTTGAGCAAAAAGCCCCCCGCCAAGCCTTGTCCGGTATTGACCATCAGGCGGGCGCCAAAAGCGTCTTCGATGCTGCTGGTCAGCGCCAGCGCATGGCCCCGGGCATCGACCACGCTCAAATGGGTGGTGCCATACTCGGGCTGGTCGGCCATGGGCGCATGGCTGCGCTCATCAGCCGGCTTGCGTCCAGGTTGGCCAGCCGCAGCTTGTCCCAGGCTGCGCGCACCGATCAGCCGGGCCCGCTGGTCGAGGTAGTCGGGCGCGAGCAGGCTGTGCCAGTTGCCAGCGGGGGGCGCTACAAAATCCGGGTCGGCGATGTAGAGGGCGCGGTCCGCAAAGGCCAGTCGCGAGGCCTCCGAATAGCCGTGCAGCCAATCCACATCGGGCCGGCCCTGTTGCAAGGGGCGCTGGCTGGCCGGCGTGCGTTCGAGCAGGCCCAAAATCTGGCCTACTGTCAGCGCGCCTGAGCTCGGCGGGGGCATGCCGCAGATCCGCCATTGGCGAGCGCTGGCCCGATGCTCAAAGCAGATCGGTTCGTGCAGCCGGCTTTGGTAGCCCCGCAAATCGGCCAGGCTGAGTCGGCCGGGATTGTCCGGGTGCCCCTGCACCGCAGCGACCATGGCCTGAGCGATCGGGCCCTGATGCAGGGCGCTGGCGCCGTCTCGGGCGATGGCGCGCATCACCCGGGCGTATTCCGGGTTGCGCAGGCGGTGACCGACTGGCCAGGGCCGGCCCTGGGCATCGTAAAAATAGGCGGCGGCGGTTGGGTCTTTTTTGAGGTGCGGCTCTACGGTCAGCAACTGGTGCAGGCGCGGCCCGATCGGAAAGCCGCCTTCAGCCAGGGCGATCGCCGGCTCAAACAGGCGGGCCCAGGGCAGCTGGCCGTGCAGGCGGTGGGCCTGCTCGAGCATGCGCATCAGGCCGGGCACGCCCACGGCCCGCCCGCCCACGGCGGCCGCATGGAAGTCCATGGGCCGGCCATCGGCCTGCAAGAACAGGTTCTCGGTGATCCCCGCTGGCGCTACCTCGCGGCCGTCAAAAGCCTGGGTGCTGCGGCCGTCGTGGTAGAGCAAAAATCCACCGCCGCCGATGCCACTGGACTGCGGCTCGACCAGGCCGAGTACCGCCTGCGCCGCTATAGCCGCATCGATGGCCGCGCCGCCGGCGCGCAGCATGTCCAGGCCGGCCTGGCTGGCCAGCGCATGGGCGCTGGCCACCGCCTGGCGCTGGCCCTGCCATGGGGCTTGGGCGCTCCAGCCGCTGGGCGCCTCCGGAGCGCGGGCTTCGGCGGTAGCGCTGGCTTTGACGGCATGGGGCGAAAGCGGGGTGCAGCCAGCCAGCAACAGCACGCAGCCGAGCGCGTGCAGGCAAAGCGTGGCTCGGATCCGTCGCATGGGCTCAGCGCGGCGGCATGCGGATCGCGCCGTCCAGGCGGATCACCTCACCGTTGAGCATATCGTTGTCAATGATCTGATGGACCAGCTTGGCAAAGTCGGACGGCTGACCCAGGCGCGAGGGGAAGGGCACCGCTGCCGCCAAGGAGGCCTGTACCGGCTCAGGCATGCCGGCCACCATGGGCGTGGCAAAAATGCCGGGGGCGATGGTCATCACGCGGATACCATGGCGGGAAAGGTCGCGCGCCAGCGGCAGCGTCATGCCGGCCACGCCGGCCTTCGATGCGCTGTACGCCGCCTGGCCGATCTGCCCGTCAAAGGCAGCGACCGAAGCGGTGTTGATGATCACGCCGCGCTCTCCCGTGGCCTGCGGCTCGTTGGCGCTCATGGCCTGGGCGGCCAGACGGGTCATGTTGAAGGTACCGATCAGATTGACCTGCACCACCCGGCTGAACACGTCCAGCGAGTGCGGTCCGTTCTTGCCCACCGTCTTTTCGGCAGGGGCAATGCCGGCGCAGTTGATCAAGCCCATCAAAGGGCCGAGGGTGCAGGCCCGCTCCACCACCGCCTTGGCGTCGCTCTCCTGGCTGACGTCGCAGCGCATGAAGGTGACGCCCAACTCTTGCGCG
>JBILDR010000293.1:0-3623 GCA_044352515.1 Polaromonas sp. | reverse complement strand
GTGCTGGCCGCGGTCGTCGCCCACGGCGCCTGGACATCGCGTAAAAACCGGCCCAAGCAGGCCGACGCCGAACCCAAGCAGGCCGGTACCGTCGATCCAGCCCTCGAAACCGTCATCGGCCAAGAGCGCCGTGAACCGGTGCTCGAGGGCGTGGCGGAGACCGCCGACGGGTTCGGGTCTCTGCCGACACCCAGACGCGAGGCCGAGCTTGACAGCCTGATCGATGTCATTGCGCCCATATCGATTGATGGCGTCGTCTCGGGCGAAGCGGCGCTCGCCGCTTTGCCCAGCACCCGCCGGGTCGGCACCAAGCCCTTTGCGGTCGAAGGCCTGAGCGCCGAGACGGGTTTGTGGGAGCCGCCTGCAGCCGGTCAACGCTACAGCGCCTTCCAGGCCGGCATACAACTGGCCAACCGCATGGGGCCGATGAACCAGATCGAGTTTTCTGAATTTGTCACCAAAGCCCGGCATTTTGCCGACGCGGTCGGCGGCGAGCCCCAGTTTCCCGACATGCTCGAGGAGGTGGCGCGCGCCCGCGAGCTCGACCAATTTGCCGGCGAGCACGACGCGCAGCTGAGCTTCACCCTGCGCGCCCGCAACGCCGCCTGGAGCCCCGGCTATGTGCAGCAGCACGCAGCACGGCTCGGTTTTGTGGCGGGCGTGATTCCGGGGCGCATGGTTTTGCCCGGCGAGGTCGACGGCCAACCGCCCATCCTGGGCCTGTCCTTCGATCCGCAGGCGGCCCTGGCCGACGAGCCTGACAAGACGGCCCTGCGCGAAGTCACCCTGACCCTGGATGTGCCTCAGGTAGACAGTGAGGACAAACCGTTTGAGCGCATGTGCGAAGCGGCTTTGAGCCTGGCGGCCAGCATGGAAGGGGCGATCACCGACGACAAGGGCAATGCGATTCGCGCTGACACCATGGAAACCATCCATGCCGACCTGCAAAAGCTATACGACACGCTGCAGGCGCGCGACCTGCCGGTCGGCTCGGCCCTGTGCCGGCGCCTGTTTTCCTGAGCCTTGGCGGCAAGTGCCCGGCTTTTTTTGAACCAGCGCAGCTCATGAGCGACCCACATCGGCCATCGGCAAGGTCTGCCGAGCCGGCCGCCCGGGCCTTGCAACTGCGCCAGCAACTGCACCACCACGCCCACCGCTACTACGTGCTCGACGAGCCGGACATTCCGGACGCCGAGTACGACAAGCTCTTCCAAGAGTTGCAGGCCTTGGAAGCTGCGCACCCCGAGCTGGCCAGCGCCGACTCGCCCACCCAGCGCGTGGGCGGCGCGGTGCTCGACCATTTCGCACCGGTGCGCCACGCCGTGCCCATGCTCAGCATCCGCACCGAGACCGACACCGAGGCTACCGGCGCCCAGGCCTTTGACGCCCGCATCCGCCGCGAGCTGGGTATGGCCGAGGGCGATGCGCCGGTGGAGTATGTGGCCGAGCTCAAGTTCGACGGCCTGGCCATCAATCTGCGCTACGAGGCCGGTGTGCTGGTGTGCGCCGCCACCCGTGGTGACGGCGAGGTGGGCGAGGATGTGACGCAAAACATCCGCACCATAGGGCAGATTCCCTTGCGCCTACAGATGTCGGCAACTCCCCCAGCTGGTGCGGGGGAGGGCGCACCCGACTCCCTCCCCCTCTGGGGAAGGGCCGGGGTGGGGGCAGCCCCGCCGCCGGTGGTCGAAGTGCGCGGCGAGGTCTACATGCGCCGCGATGACTTCGAAGCGCTCAACGAACGCCAGCGCGAAAAAATCGCCCAGGGCGCCAAAAACGAAAAGACCTTCGTCAACCCGCGCAATGCCGCAGCGGGCGCGGTGCGCCAGCTGGACCCGGCCATTGCCGCCCAGCGCCCCCTGAGCTTTTTTGCCTACGGCCTGGGTGAGGTCGTCCTGCCCGAGGGGCAGATTCCGCCCGAAACGCAGCACGGCTGGCTGATGCAGCTGCGCGACTGGGGCTTTCCGGTGGCCTCGCAGACCCGGCTGGCGCAAGGCGCTGAGGAACTGGTGGCCTTTCACCGCGACATGGGGCAGGGCAGAGACGCGTTGCCCTACGACATCGACGGCGTGGTCTACAAGGTCAACAGCCTGGCTCTGCAAAAGCGCCTGGGCTTTGTGACCCGCGAGCCGCGCTGGGCCGTCGCCCACAAATACCCGGCGCAGGAGCAGCTGACCACGGTGCTGGCCATTGACGTGCAGGTCGGCCGCACCGGCAAGCTCACGCCCGTGGCCAAGCTCGCGCCGGTGTTTGTCGGCGGCGTCACGGTCACCAATGCCACCCTGCACAACGAAGACGAAGCCCGGCGCAAGGACGTGCGCGTGGGCGACACGGTGGTGGTGCGCCGCGCTGGCGATGTGATTCCCGAGGTGGTCAGCGTGGTGCTGGACAAGCGCGCGCACGATGGCTCGCTCTTCACCATGCCGCGCCAGTGCCCCATCTGCGGCTCGGCCGCGGTGCGCGAAGAGGGCGAGGCCGACTACCGCTGCACCGGCGGCATCTTCTGCCCGGCCCAGCGCAAGGAAGCGATTCTGCACTTTGCCCACCGGCGCACGGTCGAAATCGAGGGCCTGGGCGACAAGCTGGTCGAGCAACTGGTCGATGCCAACCTGGTGCGCAACCTGGCCGACCTGTATCGCCTGGGCTTTTCGGCCCTGGCCAGCCTGGAACGCATGGGCGACAAATCGGCCAACAACCTGGTCGCTGCGATTGAAAAGTCCAAGCAGACGACGCTGGCGCGCTTTATCTTTGGCCTGGGCATACGCCATGTGGGCGAGGCCACGGCCAAGGACCTGGCCCGCCACTTTGGCAAGCTCGATGCGGTGATGGACGCTAGCGAAGAGCAACTGCTGGAGGTGGCCGACGTCGGCCCGGTGGTGGCGCAAAGCATACGCACCTTCTTTACGCAGCCGCACAACCGCGAGGTGGTCGAGCAACTGCGCGCCCTGGGACTTGTTTGGCCCGAGGGTGAGCCAGCCGCCCGCGAGGTGCTGCCGCTGACGGGCAAGACCTTGGTCATCACCGGCACGCTCCCCAGTCTGAGCCGCGACGAGGCCAAGGACAAGATCGAAGCGGCCGGCGGCAAGGTGGCCGGCTCGGTCAGCAAGAAGACCGATTACCTGGTGGCCGGCAGCGAGGCCGGCAGCAAGCTGAGCAAAGCGCAGGAGCTGGGTATCACCGTGCTGGACGAAACACAACTGATGGAGCTCCTCCATGGCAGTGCGTGAGATTCTGAAGATGGGCGATGCGCGCCTGCTGCGCGTGGCCCCACCGGTGCCGGCCGACATGCTGGACAGCGACGCGCTGCACCTGCTGGTGGCCGATATGTTCGAGACCATGCATGCGGTTAACGGCGCGGGCCTGGCGGCGCCGCAGATTGGCGTTGACCTGCAGTTGGTGATCTTCGGCAGCGGCCAGCCCAATCCCCGCTACCCTGAGGCGCCCATCGTGCCTGTGACCGTGCTGCTCAACCCGGTGATCACGCCCTTGGGCAGCCAGGAAGAAGAGGGCTGGGAAGGGTGCCTCTCCGTGCCCGGCCTGCGCGGCGTGGTGCCGCGCTTTGCCCGCATCCGCTACCAGGGCCTGGACCCTTATGGCGATGCCATAGACCGCACGGTCGAGGG
>JBILDR010000095.1:0-12192 GCA_044352515.1 Polaromonas sp. | reverse complement strand
CAGGCCTTGCAGTTGCTGGACCCCGGCTTCGATTGGGCCTTGGCTGACGGCGCGCAGCCGCCCAACATCGATCTGTTCGACGACCTCAGCCGCCAGCGCAGCGCCTTGCGTTGCTCTCGCGCCCAGGCCGAGGGCTGGGACCTGCAGGCCGATGTGGCGCTGCAGGCCGGCGCTTACGCACGGTGGGCCTTGGCCCACAAGGCCTGGTTCGGATAAACCAGGCCGCCGGGCCGATCAGTTGCCGTACATCACCGAGGGCAGGTAGGTGGCAATGCCTGGGAAGAACCACAGCAGTAAGCAGGCCAGCACCAGTGCCAGGAAGGACGGGATGGCCCCCTTGGAGATGTAGATGATGTCCCGTTTGGACAGCCCTTGCAGCACGAAAAGGTTGAAGCCCACCGGCGGCGTGATGGTGGCGATCTCGACCACCAGCACAATGTAAATGCCAAACCAGATCGGGTCGATGCCGGCCGCGTTGATCATGGGCATGACCACCGACAAGGTCAGCACGATCATGGAGACGCCATCGAGGAAACAGCCCAGGATCACATAGAGCACAGTCAGGGTCGCAATCAGCATGGCCGGCGTCAGCTGCCATTCGATGATCAGCTCGGCCAGCGCCTTGGGGATGCCGGTAAAGCCCATGGCCACGGTGGTGAAAGCCGCCCCGGCAATGATGAAGGCCAGCATGCACGAGGTTTCTGTGGCTTGCAGCAGGCTTTCGCGAAAGCTCTTCCAGCTCAAAGTGCCGGTGAGCGCCGCCAAAATCAGCGCGCCCATGACGCCGACACCCGCGGCCTCGGTGGCGGTGGCAAAGCCCGCATAGATCGAACCGATCACCAGCACGATCAGGGTGATGATGGGGAACAGGCGGCGCGAGGCATACAGCTTTTGCCCCAAGGTGGTGGGCGGGTCGGCCGGCGGAATCGCTTGGGGGTTGGTCCAGGCGTGCAGCATGATGCAGCCCATGAAAAGCAGCACCAGCAAAAGCCCAGGCAGGATGCCGGCGATGAACAGGCGCGCAATCGACACATTGGCGGCCACGCCGTAGACGATCATGATGATCGATGGCGGGATCATGATGCCCAGGGTGCCGGCACCAGCCAGCGAGCCCAGCACCACCTGTTCGTTGTAGCCGCGCTTGAGTAACTCGGGCACGGTCATGCGGCCGATGGTCACCGCGGTGGCGGTCGAGGAGCCCGAGACAGCAGCGAAGATGCCCGAGCCAATCACATTGACGTGCAGCAGCCGTCCCGGCAGCCGGCGCACCCAGGGCGCCAGGCCGGTGAACATGTCTTCGGACAGGCGCGTTCGAAACAGGATCTCGCCCATCCATATGAACAGGGGCAAGGCGGTCATGGCCCATTCGGAGCTTTGGCCCCAGACGGTGGTGGCCAGCAGTTTGCCCACCGGCGCGTTGGAGAAAAAGGCGATCCCGATCACGCCCACCGTGATCAGCGACAACGCGATCCAAAGACCGCCGCCCAGCAAGATAAAAATCGCGACCAACAGTATGCCGGCGGCTGCGGTTTGTTCCATGGTGATTACTCGTGCGCCGCGTGGCGATCTTCAGGGTTGTCGGAGGCGTTTCTTTGATACGAGGGCAGCTCGCCCCTGATCACACAAACCAGGTCATCGGCAAAGGCGATGAACAGCAGCACCACGCCTATCGTCATACCGATCTGCGGTATCCATTTCGGGATGGGGATCAGGCCGATGGTGTAGTCGGGGAACAAGATGCCGTCATACACCATGTCAAAGCAGTAGTAGCTGAAGTAGGCCATCAGCGCAGTGCCAAAACCCAGGCACAGCAATTCAAGCACCCGGGACCCCGTCGGAGACAGGCGATCGAGCAGCAAGTTCACCCGGATATGCCCGCCCCGGCGCAAGGTATGGGCCAGGGCCAGAAACGATGAAGCCGCCAGACTCAGGCGGGCAAAGTCGTCGGCCGAGGGGATCATCAAGTCAAACATACGGCCAAAGATCTGTGCGATCACCAGCAGGCCAATCATGAAGAGAAAGAAAGCGGCCAGCAGGCCGCTTCCCATATAGAGCTTGTCCAGAAAAGAACGCATGGCTTACCTGCTTAGAAAAAAAGCCCGCCTCTCTTTGAGGGCGGGCTGGACATGCGGTGTCGCTTTACTTGAGCTTGTCGCGGTAGGCGTCGACGATTTTCTTGCCGTCGGGGCCGGCTTTTTTCAGCCAGTCATCGAGCATCTGGTCGCCGATCTTCTTGAGTTCGGCGCTGAAGGCCGGGCTGATGGCTGTCAGCGTCATTCCGTTCTTGACCAGAACTTTAGGCGACTCGTCGTTGTCACGCTGGCTCCATTCCCAGCCGCGCTTTTCAGCCAAGGCAGCCTGCTCGAGCACCACCTTGCGCACCGCCTCGGGCAGAGCCTGGAAGGCGCGCTCATTGACGAAAACCACGTTCTTGGGCACCCAGGCCTGGGTGTCATAGACGAACTTGGTGTAGTCCCAGGCCTTGGTGGTCACCGCTGTGGGGGCCGAGGTGAACATGGTGTCGATGATGCCCGAGGTAAAGGCCTGGGGAATCTCGGTGGCCTGCACCGTGGTGGGCACGGTACCCATCAGTTGGGCCAGGCGGGCGGTTTGCGCGTTGTAGGTGCGCATCTTCAAGCCCTTGAGCTCGGCCACCGAATTGATAGGCTTTTTGGTGAAGAAAGCCTGTGAGGGCCACGGCACCATGTAGAGCACGCGCAGGCCTTGCTTCATCAGCTTCTCGGTGATGGCCGGACGCGAGACTTCGAGCAGGGCCCGCGCCTCTTTGTAGCTGGCGGCAAAAAACGGAATGGCGTCGAGTTCGAACACCGGATCTTCCGGCCCCAGGTTGGGCTTGAAGATTTCACCGATCTGCACCTGGCCGGTCTGCACCGCGCGCTTGATCTCCGGGTTCTTGATCAGCGAGTTGGCGCTGTGCACCTTGATGTCCAAAGCGCCATTGGTGGCCTTCTTGACGTCTTCGGCAAACTGGTAATCATTCTTGGTCTGGAATTCAGAGTCGGCATAGGGCGTGGGCATGTCCCACTTGACTTGGGCCTGTGCCGCGACTGGGCCCAGGCACGCCAGAACGGCGGTCAGGGACGCAACGAGTTTTTTCATGAACACTCCTTTTTGAAGGCTAGGACTATCAACAATCTTATGGGGACTGTCAACCGCAAGAACACTCACACCAGCCCTCGCGATTGACGATGAGGGCCGTGCACACCGGGCGTGCATCAAGCCCTGCGATGGCGCTTTCTTGCACCGACTGTGTGCAGCGCTTGCGCGTGGCAGCAGCTTCACCGTGCACCCTGCGTGACCTGACGACTCGCATCCTGGCCAGCCACCCGACCCGATGTAAAGGCCCAGGCAAGATGCAGGCCATGGCCGCGCAGCAGCAGACCGCCTTGACCGATGCAGCCCACCGCATACAGGCCGTCGATCACCTGATCATTGGCATTGAGCACGCGGCAGCTCGTGTCCACCCGCACCGCGCCCTCGGTGGTGGTGAGCATGGCGCGCACTGGGCCCAGAGCGAGCCAAGGGCCTTGTGGGGAACCGGCATTGGTGGACTGGGCCAACTCTGCCACGTTCATGCCCAGGGCCTGGGCCAGCGCGGGCAGGCTGCTGGCGCGGTGAACGATGTCGGGGCGACCGCGCTCGTAGTCGCCGAGATAGGCATAAGCAATGCCGGGCGCGGTCGATAGGTAAAAGGGATGGGCGCGAAATTTGTCGGCCACCGCGCCGGGCATGACGATATAGCCGGCCCGCTCCTGCGTCATCGCCACCGACACGGCCGGGCGTGCTGTATCGAGCCGCCGGCCCTGCTTGTCCACCAACACCGCGCCTTGCCTGAACAGCTCTTCCGACGGCGACATATTGGCAATGAGCAAAGATTTGATCAGCGGTTGCAGCATCCAGCCAGGCGCGTGCATGAAGAACAGCGCGCCCAGCCGGGTCAGCCAGGGCCAAGAGGGCAGGGTGTCGTTCAGGCCCGGGCGCTGACTGCGCTCGAAGCGCATCTGCGGACCGAAGATCTTGTCCATGTGCACCAGCACCGCGCCGGCCTCCTGCGCGAGGCGAAAGCCGTCACCCTGGTTGTCCGGGTTGATCGGGCTGGCGCGTGCGGCAGGCTCGGGCAAATGTGCCTGCCGCATGGCCTGGCTGCCGCTGAAGTCGCCGCTGGCCAGCACCACGCCACCACGCGCCATGGCCTGGCAGAGCTGGCCCTGCTCCAGATATTCAACGCCCTCGACCCGCCCGGCCGCGTCCATCAGCAGGCGGCTGACCGTCACCCCGGTGCGCAGGCTGACGCCGTGGCGCTTGCAGGTGATCAGCAGGCGCTGCACGATGGCGCCAGGGCCGGGTATGGTGTTGTGCATGCGCCGGATGCGATGCGGCGGCTCCTCGTAGGGGCCGGCAAAAGCCACCCCCTGCTGCGCCAGCCAGTCCACCGTGATGCCGGCCTGCTCGGCCAGCATGCGCCGCAGCGGCGCATGGTCCTGCGCCAGCAAGTCAGCGGTAAAGGCGTTCATGTCTTCAACAAAGCCGCCGAAGTCATCGTCGATGCCAGCACGCTGCTGCAGTTGCGTGCGGGCCGCCGAGATCGAGCCGACGGCCATCCAGGTGGTGCCGCCGACCTGCGCGCGCCGCTCGAGCACCAGCACCCGAGCGCCGCTTTGCGCGGCACGGGCAGCTGCGGCCAGGCCCGAGCCGCCGGCGCCAACGACGATCACGTCGAAGGCTGCGGCCTGCGCCATGGACGCGCCCGCGCCTGGCTGCTTCATTCCGGCTGTATTCCCGATTCCCGGATGATCTTGGCCGAGCGCGTCAGGTCCAGCGCGATGAAGCGCGCAAATTCCTCCGGCGAGCTGCCGACCGGCTGTATGCCGTTTTGGAACATCTTGTCGCGGGTCTCCTTCTCTGCCAAGGCCTTCATGACCGCGTCGTTGATTTTTTGCACCACGTCGCGCGGCGTCGCCGCCGGTGCCAGCAGGCCGGTCCAGGAGGAATACTCAAAGCCGGCCACGCCCGACTCGGCCAAGGTGGGCAGCTCGGGCGAGAACGGCGAGCGCCGCGCAGTGCTGCTGGCCAGAGCCCGCAGCTTGCCGGACTTGACGTGGGGCAAGATGTTGGTGGGGGTACTGAAAGCCACCTGGGTGTCGCCGGCCAAAAGTGCAGCAGCGGCAGGCGCGGCGCCCTTATAGGGAATGTGCATGATCTGGGTGCCGGTGGCGGCCTTGAACAACTCACCCATCAGGTGCTGCGGGCCGCCCGCGCCCGAGGTGCCGTAGTTGAACTTGCTCGGATTGGCCTTGACCAGCGCCACCAGTTCCTTGATGTTGTTGGCCGGCACGGAGGCATGGACTGCAATCAGCATGGGCTGATCCATCACCATGGCGATCGGCGCAAAGTCTTTGGCGGTATCGAAGGTGATGGACTTGATCAGGCTGGGGTTGGCCGTGTGCGCGGGCGCGGCCATCAGCAGGGTGTAGCCATCGGGGGCGGCACGGGCCACAAACTCGGTGCCTATGGTGGCATTGCCGCCGGCCTTGTTCTCGACCAAAACGCGTTGGCCCAGGTGCGCCTCCATGCGCTCGGCCATGATGCGGGCCGTCACGTCCACAGGGCCGCCGGGCGCATAGGGCACCACAATCCGTATCGGCTTGATGCTCGGAAAGTTCTGCGCCCATGCGCCCGAGCCAGCCAACAGGCCCAGGGCAAGCGCACTCAACATTTGGCGACGAATAAATTGCATGGCATACCTCCTTGCATGGAAACGGCGGCCCCGAGCACTGCGCTGCAGCATCGAAGCCTAAAGCCTGAAGCTTCGGAGTCTAAGTGTCATCGGGCGCCATGGGAATCGGGCTGGCACGCAGACGAACCAAGGAAAACCCGAGGATGCGCTGCGCACCCTAAACTCTGCGCCCACGCAAGCCGCGGCGCAGTGGCTCGATGCTGCTGCTCTTGAACCACCTCTTTTCTTCGCAGGATGAAGCATGAAAATCACCGGCCTGATCCCCGCCACCGTCACCCCCTTTACAGACAGCGGCGCGATCGACTTTGACGAGCTGACCCGCCACCTGCGGCAGGTAGGCTCGGCCAGCGGGCTGTACGGGATTGCGGTCAACGGCCATGCCGGCGAGATCCTGGCCATGAGCTCCGAGGAGCGCAGTTCGGTGGTGGCCCATGCCAAAAGTGTGCTGCCCGCCGGTCTCAAGCTGATTGCCGGCATTGAGAGCCACGACATCGACGACCTGGTGGTGCAAGGCCTCAAGGCCAAGGCCGCCGGCGCCGACATGCTGCTGGTGCTGCCGCCCTTTGACGTACGGCCCTACCGGATGCTGGCGCACGACCCGGTGTCGGTGCGCAAGGTGTTCAAGCGGCTCAATGATGAAGTGGCGCTGCCGATGATCATCTTCCAGTACGGCGAGTCATCGGGCGTGGCCTACACCACCGAAGCCCTGAAGGCGGTGGCCGATTTGCCAAATGTGGTGGGCGTCAAGGTGGGCGCCACATCGCCCACCACCTTCGCCGAGATCATGAACGCGGTGGGCGATCAGCTGTCCATCCTGGCAGCCTCAGACGCGCCGGCTTTGCTGGGCATGCTCTTGCACAAGGCGCATGGCGCGCTGATCGGCATCAGCGTGATCGGCACGCAGCGCTGGTCCGACCTGGTGCACGAGGCCACCCAAGGCTCGGCCCAGGTGGCCCAGCAGATCCACAGCGAATTTGCCATGCCCATCATGGACGCGGTGTTCGAAAACCAGCTGCACAAGACCTTCACCAGCTACTTTGCGGCCACCAAGGAGGCCCTGCATCAGATGGGGCATCTCAAGTCGGCAGCGGCCAGGGCGCCGCTGGTGCTGCCCGATGCGAAGAAGAAGGCCGAGATTGCGGCCTGCCTGGCCAAGGTAGGCCTGCTGCCCTCCTAAGACGCGGCGGCTCAGCGCTGCGCAGCGGCGGCTGTAAAAAGCGCGGCGCTCATCGCCCGCACCCGGCGCCGCACCCGGCGCCGCATCCGGCCCCTCACCTGGCCCCTCACCGTGGCCGCGGGTCGGCGGCCGGTGCCGAAGCGCCTGACATCGGGTTGCCAACGACGAGCAGGGGCTTGCCCACAACGTCGAGGCTGGCCGCCTCGCGCGGCTTGCCGATCGGGTTGGCCGCCAGACCTTTTTGCACCGCCGCCAGATCTTCCTCGTTCGGGTACTGACCCAGCAGCAGGTAGTCGAACACCCGGCGCGCAATCGGCGCGGCATGGGCCGCGCCAAAACCGGCGTTTTCCACCACCACCGCCAGCGCCACCTGCGGCGCGTCAACCGGCGCAAACGCCATGTACAGCGAGTGGTCGCGCTGGTGTTCCTCGAGCTTGCTGGCGTTGTATTTGTCCTTCTGGCCGATGGTCACCGCCTGCGCAGTACCGGTCTTGCCCGCACTGAGGTAAGCGGCGCCTGCAAACACACGCGCCGAGGTGCCGTCCTGGGTGACGCTGGCCAAGGCACGCTTGATCAGCGCCACATGCTCGCTCTTGTAGCCCAGCTCGGTGGGCGCGGCGACGGCCACAGGCTGCATGCGCTGCGACACGCTGTCCTGGGTAGCGACCACCAGGCGGGGCTTGTACTGCGCGCCGCCTTGGGCCAAGGTGGCGGTGGCCTGGGCCAGTTGCAGCATGGTGAAGGTGTTGTAGCCTTGGCCTATGCCCAGCGAGATCGTCTCGCCCGCATACCACTTTTGCTGCTCCGGCCGCTTGTAAGTCTTGCGCTTCCAATCCTGGCTGGGCAACACACCGCGCACCTCGCCGTGGACATCAATGCCGGTGATCTGCCCAAAGCCCAGCGGCTTCATGAAGTCGTGGATGGTGTCGACTCCCAGCTCATTGGCCAGGCTGTAGTAGTAGACATTGCTGGACTTGACGATGCTTTGATGCATATCAACAGCGCCCAGCCCCTCGCCATGGCTGCGGAACTGGTGGCCGCCGAAGGTCCACACCCCGGTGTCGTTGACGACCACATTGGCCGCCCGCTTACCGGTGGCGAGGGCGGCCATGGCCATGAAGGGCTTGTAGGTCGAGCCCGGCGGATAGGTGCCGCGCAGCGCCCGGTTGAGCAGGGGCTTGTCGATGGACTCGTTGAGCGTGGCCCAGCTTTCACTGTCGATGCCTTCGACAAACAGATTGGGGTCGAAGGTGGGCTTGCTGACAAAGGCGAGCACCTCACCGTTGCGCGGGTCTATGGCCACCAGTGCGCCGCGCCGATCGCCGAACATGTCTTCCACCAGCTTTTGCAGCTTGATGTCGATCGCCAGCCGCACGGTATCGCCCGGTGTCGCCGGGCTGCTGGACAAGCGTCGCACCGCGCGCCCACCGGCCGAGGTCTCGACCTGCTCAACGCCGGTGATGCCATGCAACTGCTTTTCATAGCTTTGCTCGACGCCGATCTTGCCGATGTAGTCGGTGCCGCGGTAATTGCCCTGCTCATCATCTTCCTCGATGCGCTCTTTTTCCTTGGGGCTGATGCGGCCGATGTAGCCGATCACATGGCTGGCCAGATCGCCATAGGGGTAGTTGCGAAACAGCCTGGCCTTGATGTCAACGCCAGGAAAACGAAAGCGCTGCGCCGCAAAGCGGGCGACTTCTTCGTCGCTGAGCTTGGTGCGGATGGGCAGCGATTCGAAACTCTTGAACTCCTCGCGCAGGCGCTTAAAGCGCCGGCGGTCGCGCGCGCTGATTTCAACCACCTGTGCCAGCGCATCAATGGTCTCTTCCAAGCGCTCGACCCGCGCGGGCGTGATCTCCAGCGTGTAAGCCGAATAGTTGGTGGCCAGCACCACGCCGTTGCGGTCGGTGATCAAGCCGCGGTTGGGCACGATGGGCACGATGGCGGTGCGGTTGTTTTCGGCCTGCTCCAGGTAGAACTCGTGCTTGACGATCTGCAGATAAATCAGGCGCGCTGCCAGCAGGCCCAGGCACAGGAGCACCGCCACACTGGCCGCAATGATGCGGTCGCGAAAGCGCGAGAGCTCAATGTCGACGTCACGCAAGGGGGTCATGCGCGCTCACAAGGGTCGGGTGGCGTCGGGGTCGGGGGCGCGCCGCTGCGGCATCAGCAGCAGCACGCTGGCCAGCGGCCACAGCAGGGCCTGCAGCACCGGCGCGAGCCAATAGGACCATTCGGGCCAGCCGCCGCCGCTGATCAGGCGCACCAAAAACTCCAACAGGTGCGCGAACATCATCAGCGGCAGGACTTGCAGGGCCTGCGAGGGCACCGGGAACCACAGCACCCGGCGGTGAATCATGATGCCCAGAAAACTCAAGGCGGTGTAGGCCAGCGCATGCTGGCCCAGCAGGCCCGCCTGCTGCACATCCATCACCAGCCCAAAACAAAACGCCGCGCCTATGCCCACCCGCAGCGGCTGATGGATGGTCCAGAACACCAAGGTCAGCGCCATCACATCGGGCATCCAGGGCTGCTGGCTGAGCATGCTCAGCAGCAGCGCGCCCAGCAGACTCGAGGCAATGAACAAGGGGCTGGCCGGCAGCAGCAGCTGCTGGCCGGTGGGCATGATCACGAGCGACCTCCCTTGCCCCGTCCCGGCTTGGCCGGCGCCGGTTCGGGCGCGGGCGGCAGCTGGGTTTTGAGCGGTTTGAGCACCAAGAGGTGGCGGGCGGCGCCGACATGGGCCAGCGGGCTGCAGTAAATGCGCGCGAAGGTGGACTCGGCGCGACGCTGGATCTGCGTGACGCGGGCCACCGGCAATCCGGCCGGATAGACCCCGTCGACCCCGCTGGTGGTCAGCAGGTCGCCCTCGGCGATGTCGGCATTGCTGGCCATGAAGCGCAGCTCTATGGCGCCTTGCGCCGGCTCGCCGTAGGCCACGCTGCGCACGCCGGTGCGCGGGTTGAGCACCGGGATGCTCATCTCCCGATCAATCACCAGCGTGACCTCACTGACCAGCAGATGCACCCGCGTGACCTGCCCGATCACACCGCCCGCGTCGATCACCGGCGAGCCGGTTTCGATGCCGGCAGACAGCCCCTTGTCGATGATCACCTTTTGCGAATAAGGGTCGGCCGCCTCGTAGATGATTTCAGCGGCCTGCGCCGTTGGTTCCATGCGCTGCTTGAGTTCCAGCAATTGCCGCAGTTGCTGGTTTTCCTGAGTGAGCTGCTCGACCTGGCCGCTGCGCAGCAATTGCAGCGACAGCTCCTTGCGCGCCTGGGTTGCCTGCTCCTGCGCTTGGGCCAGGTCCTCAAAATGCTGCGCCACAAACTGCACCGCCCGCCCAGGCTGCAGGCTCAGCCACTGCAGCGGCTGCAACACCGTGAACAAGGCCGAGCGCAAGGGGCCGGTCATGCCCAGACGGACGTCGGCCACCATCAGGAACACCGCCAGCGCGCTGAAGATGATGAGCTTGGACAGGGCCGACAGACCTTGCCTGAAAAACGGCGGGGGTGACCGGTCTAGCGTACCGAGTGGCATGGGTCAGGCAGGCAACGAGCCGCCGGCCGCGGCGTGTGCCTTCACTCCGTGGTGAAGATGGGACCCAGGCGGTCCATGCGCTCCAGGGCAATGCCGCAGCCGCGCACCACACAGGTCAGCGGGTCTTCGGCCACCAGCACCGGCAAGCCGGTCTCTTCGCTGAGCAGGCGGTCGAGGTCGCGCAGCAGGGCGCCGCCGCCGGTCAGCATCATGCCGCGGTCGGCAATGTCGGCGCCCAGCTCGGGCGGCGTCTGCTCCAGCGCGTTCTTGACCGCCGAGACGATGTTGTTCAGGGGCTCGGTCAGGGCCTCAAGGATCTCATTGCTCGAGATGGTGAAGCTGCGCGGCACGCCTTCGGCCAGGTTGCGGCCCTTGACCTCCATCTCGCGCACTTCGCTGCCCGGGAAAGCCGAGCCGATGTTCTTCTTGATGGCCTCGGCGGTGGGCTCACCAATGAGCATGCCGTAGTTGCGGCGGATGTAGTTGATGATGGCGTCGTCAAAGCGGTCACCGCCGACGCGCACGCTGCCCTTGTAAACCGGGCCGCCCAGGCTGATGACGCCCACCTCGGTGGTGCCGCCGCCGATGTCAACCACCATCGAGCCCGAGGCCTCCGAAACCGGCAGGCCGGCACCAATGGCTGCGGCCATCGGTTCTTCGAGCAGGTAGACCACCGAAGCGCCAGCGCCCAGGGCCGACTCGCGGATCGCGCGGCGCTCGACCTGGGTCGAACCGCAAGGCACGCAGATGATGATGCGCGGGCTGGGCTTGAACAGGCTGCGCGGGTGCACCATCTTGATGAACTGCTTGAGCATCTGCTCGGTGACGGTGAAGTCGGCGATCACGCCGTCCTTCATCGGGCGGATGGCCTCGATGTTGCCGGGCACCTTGCCCAGCATGGCCTTGGCCTCGTGGCCCACCGCCTGTATGGTTTTCTTGCCCTGGGGTCCGCCTTCGTGGCGTATGGCCACCACCGAGGGCTCGTTGAGCACGATGCCACGGTCGGGCACAAAAATCAGGGTGTTGGCAGTACCCAGGTCGATCGCCAGGTCGGTGGAAAAGTACCGGCGGAAAGATTCAAACATGTCAGAGGTCCATTGCAGTCCGGCCCGGCGTTATGCCCGGGTCGGTCGCGTCATCAAGAGGTCGTGGGGTCTAGCTGGCCAACGTCTCGGCCGGGCCCGGTTTGCCGGCGGGGCCACAGCGCTCTGGCCGTCGGGCGCTGAGCCAAAGGCAGGATAATAACGCAAGGACCAGCCTGAAACGGTTCCTTCAGGGGCAAAACAGCCCAGATTTGTATCCCTTTATTCTTGGCTCCGGCCGGCCCCTTCGGGCCTGTGTCGGCGCCTTCTTGCCTCGCACCGACCCATGGCCCTGACCGCCCAAGACATTGCCCGCGTGGCCCATCTGGCCCGCCTTGAACTGCCGCCCGAGGAATCCGAGCGCGCGCTGAGTCAGATCAATGGCTTTTTCGGCCTGGTCGCTCAGATGGCGGCGGTGCCCACCCAGGGCATCGAGCCCATGGCGCACCCGGTCGAGCTGGCCGCCGCGGCTGCCCTGCGCCTGCGCGAGGACGTGGCCAGCGAACCCAACCAGCGCGAGGCCAACCAGCAAAGTGCACCGGCCGTCGAGCGCGGCCTGTTTCTGGTGCCCAAGGTCATCGAGTAAGGCCGGCCATGAGCAACCCTTCCAAGTCTTTGCACGATATGAGCGT
>JBILDR010000292.1:0-3671 GCA_044352515.1 Polaromonas sp. | reverse complement strand
ACTCGAGCAGCTCTTTGGGAATGGCTGCGGTATTAATGGCCACAAAGGGCCCGGCCGCTCGGTTGGAGTGCTTGTGCAGGGCACGCGCCACCAACTCCTTGCCCGAACCCGACTCGCCCGTGATCATGACGGTCACATTGCTTTGCGACAGACGACCAATGGCGCGAAACACATCTTGCATCGCCGGGGCCTGCCCGAGCATCTCGGGCGCCTCGGCCATGCGGTCCTCAGCCACCTGCTCGCGCTGGCTTTCCTCGACCGCACGGCGGATCAGCTCGACCGCGCGCGGCAGATCAAAGGGCTTGGGCAGGTACTCAAAGGCGCCGCCCTGAAAGGCCGATACCGCACTGTCCAGATCGGAGAAGGCGGTCATGATGATCACCGGCAGGCCGGGCAGCCGGGTCTTGACCTTTTCGAGCAGTTCTAGCCCCGAGCCACCGGGCATGCGGATGTCGCTGACCAATACCTGCGGACCGCCATCATCGCCAGCGACGTCGAGCGCGCTCAGCAGTTCCTTGGGGCTGGTGAAGCTGCGGGTGGGCAGCCCCTCGCGCAGCAAGGCCTTTTCCAGAACGAACCTTATGGACTGGTCATCGTCAACGATCCAAATCGGTTTCATGCTTGTCTGCCCCTCTTTATGACCTGCTGCTGTTGGGACGGACGTCAAGGCAATGGGATCAGTATCTTGAAGTCCGTGCGGCCCGGGACGCTATCGCATTCGATCAAGCCATGGTGTTGCTGAACAAAGTTTTGCGCCAATGTCAGCCCCAGTCCGGACCCACCGTCGCGCCCCGTTACCAGGGGGTAGAAGATGCGTTCCTTGATCGAGTCGGGTACGCCCGGCCCGTTGTCGATGACATGCAATTCCAATGCCAAGCGATAGCGCTGCTTGCCGAAGGTCACTTGCCGAGCAATGCGGGTACGCATGGTGATCTGCGCATCGCCCGCCGCCACCCTTTCGGCCAGGGCCTGTGCGGCGTTGTGGGCAATGTTGAGCACGGCCTGGATGAGCTGCTCGCGGTCGCCCCGGATCTCCGGGATGGAGGTGTCGTAGTCGCGCCTGACTTTCAAGCCCTTGGGAAATTCGGCCAGGATCAGGGAGCGCACCCTTTCACAGACCTCGTGGATGTTTACGTCACCGACCTGATGCGGCCGCCTGTGCGGAGCGAGCAGCCGGTCGACCAGCAACTGCAGCCGATCGGCCTCATGGATGATGACCTGGGTGTATTCGGTCAACTCGCGCGAGTCGATCTCCATCTGCAGCAACTGCGCAGCGCCGCGTATGCCACCCAGGGGATTTTTAATTTCATGGGCCAGGTTTCGGATCAGCTCCTTGTTGGCCTGGGCCCGTTCCATCAGCCGCTCCTCGCGGTCCTGCTTGGCCTGCTGCTCCAGCGGCAGCAGCTCAACAATGGCCTGACCGGGCTGGTCGGACTGAGCCACCACCACATGCACAGGCAGCGGGTCGTTGTTGCTGCGTTTGAGCCAGGCGTCATAACGCAGGGCCGCAAACTCATTGCTGCCCGCGCCTTCGAGCGCACCTTGCATGATGACCGGCTCGGTAAAGCAGTCAGAAAGCGGCGCTCCCTCGATCATGCGCCGTGAGGTGCCCAGTGCATCCTCGAGGGCCGCATTGGCAAAGATCACCTGGCCATCGGTCTGCACCACAGCGACCAGTGTGGCCAGGAGATCAAAGGCCGCAAAGCGATCTGCGGCAGGGTTGGAGTGGGAGATCGTCACCCGCCTATTTTGACTGATCCGTGACCAGCCGAGGGGCTGCCCTCACCCCCTGCCCTCGGTCCAAAGGGAGGGTGGGGTTAGAGAACTCATCGCGCCGGGGCGGCGCTCCTACTCCCATTCCAACTCTCCATAGCTTGAAGCAAGCCTGTGGGAGCCGCGCCCTCGCGGCGATGCGGCGCTTGATCGTATGCCGCATCGCGCCGGGGCGGCGCTCCTACTCCCACTACCCAGAACTTGGAGCTAGCCTGTGGGAGGCCCCTGAACTTGGAGCTAGCCTGTGGGAGCCGCGCCCTCGCGGCGATGCGGCGCTTGATCTGATGCCGCATCGCGCCGGAGCGGCGCTCCCACAGGGGCTGCGGTCCGGAGGGGAGGCCCCCCACAGGGGCACAGCCACGATAGAGGCATGCCCAAAAAAAAGACGGCCGAAGCCGTCTTTTCTTGAGCAGTGGCCGAACAGGCCACGCCGCGCTGGATCAGAGCGAGTAGTACATGTCGTACTCGACCGGATGCGGGGCCATGCGAAAACGCGTGACTTCGCCCATCTTGAGCTCGATGTAGGCATCAAGCATGGAGTCGGTGAACACGCCGCCCTTGGTCAGGAATGCGCGGTCCTTGTCCAGGTACTCCAGCGCCTGGTCCAGGCTGTGGCAGACGGTGGGCACCAGCTTGTCTTCTTCCGGCGGCAGGTGATAGAGGTCCTTGGTGGCGGCCTCGCCCGGGTGGATCTTGTTTTCCACGCCGTCCAGACCCGCCATCATCAGGGCCGAGAAGCACAGGTAGGGGTTGGCCGAAGGATCGGGGAAGCGTGCCTCGATGCGACGGCCCTTGGGGTTGGCCACAAAGGGAATGCGGATCGATGCCGAACGGTTGCGCGAGCTGTAAGCCAGCTTGACCGGCGCCTCAAAGCCAGGCACCAGGCGCTTGTAGCTGTTGGTGCCAGGGTTGGTGATGGCGTTCAGTGCGCGGGCGTGCTTGATGATGCCGCCGATGTAGTACAGGGCAAAGTCACTCAGACCGGCATAGCCGTCGCCGGCAAACAGGTTCTTGCCGTCTTTCCAGATCGACTGGTGCACGTGCATGCCCGAGCCGTTGTCGCCAGCGTAGGGCTTGGGCATGAAGGTAGCGGTCTTGCCGTAGGAATTGGCCACGTTCCACACCACATACTTGAGCAGCTGAGTCCAGTCGGCGCGCTCGACCAAGGTCGAAAACTTGGTGCCGATCTCGTTTTGGCCGGCGCCAGCCACCTCGTGGTGAAAGACCTCCACCGGGATGCCCAGGGATTCGAGGATCAGGGACATCTCAGCGCGCATGTCTTGCGTGCTGTCGACCGGGGGCACCGGGAAGTAACCGCCCTTGACGGTGGGGCGGTGGCCACGGTTGCCGCCTTCGAGCTGCTTGCCGCTATTCCAGGGGGCCTCGTACTCGTCGATGGCGAACATCACGTTGCCGGGCTCATTGCTCCAGCGCACGCCGTCAAAAATGAAGAACTCGGGCTCGGGGCCGAAATAGGCGGTATCGCCAATACCGGAGGCTTTCAGGTAAGCCTCAGCGCGCTTGGCGATCGAGCGCGGGTCGCGGTCATAAGCCTTGCCGTCGCTGGGCTCGACCACATCGCACTGCAAAAACAGGGTGGTTTCTTCAAAGAAGGGGTCGATGTTGGCGGTATTGGGGTCGGGCATGAGCTGCATGTCCGAAGCCTCGATGCCTTTCCAGCCGGCGATCGAAGAGCCGTCGAAAGCATGGCCTGACGAGAACTTGTCCTCGCTGAAGGCCGACACGGGCACGGTGACGTGCTGCTCTTTGCCACGGGTATCGGTGAAGCGGAAGTCAACAAACTTGACGTCGTTTTCCTTCACCATGTTGATCACGTCTGCGACGGTCTTGGCCATCAATACTCTCCTGTGCTGGGTAGGGGTGGGTTAAAAGAAATC
>JBILDR010000011.1:0-40335 GCA_044352515.1 Polaromonas sp. | reverse complement strand
GGTGGCAGCACAGCACAAAGCCAGGAAGCAGGCCATCCACGTCCATCGGGGTATCAGGCTAGAACTGAGGAATGCGGTCATGAGGCAATGCGTTCGCAGCTGTAAACAAGGGTCTCGGGAGTGTACCCAAAGTAAAAATGTTACGCAATATCAAAAACTTGCATCATGTTCCTAAAGCGAGACATGGCCCGTAAAAATCACAGGAAGCTTGCACAGGCAGAAACGGAAACAGGGGCCTGAAGCCCCTGTTTTTAAACCCGATCGCGACCCGATTCGCAATCGTTCAGCCCTGAGCCGCCACCCGGTCAGCCTTGCTCTGGAGCTTGTTGAGCGCGCTCAGGTAGGCCTTGGCCGAGGCGACCACGATATCGGGGTCAGAACCGACCCCGTTGACCACGCGGCCGCTGTTTTGCAGGCGCACAGTCACCTCGCCCTGGCTCTCGGTCGATCCACTGATGGCGTTGACCGAATAGAGCACCATTTCGGCGCCACTTTGAACCTGCGCTTCAATGGCTTTGAGCGAAGCGTCTACCGGCCCGTTGCCGTGGGCTTGGCTGCGCACCTCTTTACCGGCGACGGTAAAAACGATGGCGGCCTGAGGCGTCTCACCGGTCTCGCTGCGCTGCGACAGAGAAACGAAGCCGTACTGCTCCTTTTCACCGGCCACGCTCTCCTGACTGACCAGGGCCAGGATGTCTTCGTCAAAAATCTCACTCTTGCGATCGGCCAGTTCCTTAAAACGGGCGAAGGCGCTGTTGACTTCGGTTTCACTGTCCAGCGCCACCCCCAGGTCCTGCAAACGCTGCTTGAAGGCATTGCGGCCGCTGAGCTTGCCCAAGACGATTTTGTTGGCACTCCAGCCCACATCCTCAGCGCGCATGATCTCGTAGGTATCGCGCGCCTTGAGCACGCCGTCCTGGTGAATACCGGATGCGTGGGCAAAGGCATTGGCGCCGACCACCGCTTTATTGGGCTGCACCACAAAGCCGGTGGTCTGACTGACCATGCGGCTGGCTGCAACAATTTGCCGGGCGTCTATGCCCACCTCGAGCCCAAAGTAGTCGCGGCGCGTCTTGACCGCCATAACGATTTCTTCCAACGAACAGTTGCCTGCGCGTTCACCCAAGCCATTGATGGTGCACTCCACCTGACGCGCTCCTCCAATCTTGACGCCTGCCAGGGAATTGGCCACCGCCATGCCCAAATCATTGTGGCAATGGACCGACCAGATCGCCTTGTCAGAATTGGGAACCCGCTCGCGCAGGCTGCGAATGAACTCGCCATACAACTCAGGCACCGCGTAGCCTACGGTGTCGGGCACATTGATGGTGGTGGCGCCTTCCTTGATCACCGCTTCGATGACCCGGCACAGAAAGTCGGGCTCGCTGCGGTAGCCGTCTTCAGCGCTGAACTCAATGTCATCGATCAAATTGCGCGCAAAACGTACCGACAGCTTGGACTGCTCAAACACCTCATCGGGCGTCATGCGCAGCTTCTTCTCCATGTGCAGCGGCGAAGTCGCAATAAAAGTATGAATGCGTGCCCGGTTGGCGCCCCGCAGCGCCTCGGCTGCGCGGGAGATGTCGCGGTCATTGGCGCGCGCGAGTGAGCACACGGTGGAGTCCTTGATCGCCTGAGCAATGGAACGTACTGCCTCAAAATCCCCGTTAGAACTGGCCGCAAAACCAGCCTCGATCACATCGACCTTCAGTCGCTCGAGCTGGCGCGCAATGCGCAGCTTCTCGTCGCGCGTCATGGAAGCGCCGGGAGACTGCTCGCCGTCGCGCAAGGTGGTGTCGAAAATAATCAGTTTGTCGGTCATGGCTGAAAGTTCCTGCTGGGCTGAAAAATCGATCCGCTGCTTCAGCGATCAGGGCAATGCACAAAGTCAAACGGCCCGGATGCTGAGGGCAAACGGGCCGTTGACTTAGAACACGCGTGTGCGCTAGCGTCTCCGCCCGTAGGGAGATAGCAGTAGCGCCATTAGCTTGTCCATGGCTTGGAGTCTAGCACAGCAAAAAACCGGCAGGCCAGGCCGCGCGCGCCGAACGGCTCACTTGTGCAGATCGCGCTCGTCCGGCTCCTCGGTCGAGGTGGAGATCACGCTGGCCTGCAGGCCTTTGGACCGGCGCCACGCATAGAGCGCATAGCCTGACGTGCCATAGAGCACAAAAAGTCCGAAGATCACCGTGGGCGGATCGATATTGATGACTGCAATGCCCAGAGCAATCGAGACGATCACAGCAAAGGGCACACTGCGCTTGAGGCTCACATCCTTGAAGCTGTAGAAGGGCACGTTGGTGACCATGGTCAGCCCTGCATAGAGCGTCAGGCCAAACATCATCCAACTGACCTCTGCGCCCTTGACGCCCGCCTCGGTCATCAGCCAAATGAAGCCTATGACCAATGCCGCCGCTGCTGGCGACGGCAAACCCTGGAAAAAACGCTTGTCCACCACTGCGGTGTTGACGTTAAAGCGTGCCAGGCGCAGCGCGGCGCAGGCACAGTAGACGAAGGCGGCAATCCAGCCCCACCGCCCCAGTCCAGTTAAGGCCCACACATAGGCAATCAGCGCAGGCGCAGCACCGAAAGACACCATGTCAGCCAGCGAATCCATCTGTTCGCCGAATGCGCTTTGGGTGTTGGTCATGCGGGCAACGCGCCCGTCCAGGCTGTCGAGTACCATGGCACAAAACACGCCAATAGCGGCCTGCTCGAAACGGCCGTTCATGGCCATTACGATGGAATAAAAGCCACCAAACAAGGCTGCCAGCGTGAAGAGGTTGGGCAGGACATAAATGCCCTTGCGCGGCTTCCTCGGCTCGCTCGCTTCCAGTTTGGTATTGGGTTCAGGGCCGTCCGTCATGGCGCAAGTGTAAGGCTTGCACAAAAAACAAGGCCGCTCCGGATGGGAGCGGCCTTGTCGAGAGGTAGCAGCAGCCTGCTTGGGCTGCGCCAACCTCGTCAGTTGCGGGTCTGATCGACCAGCTTGTTCTTGGCAATCCAGGGCATCATGGCCCGCAGTTGGCCACCGACCACCTCGATGCTGTGCTCGGCCATGTTGCGCCGGCGTGCGGTCATGCTCGGGTAACCGGTGCGGCCCTCCAGGATGAACTGCTTGGCATAGTCGCCTTCCTGGATGCGTTTGAGCGCGCGGCGCATGGCGGCGCGCGACTGCTCATTGATGACCTCAGGGCCGGTAACGTATTCGCCGTACTCGGCGTTGTTGGAGATCGAGTAGTTCATGTTCGCAATGCCGCCTTCGTAGATCAGGTCGACGATGAGCTTGAGCTCATGCAGGCATTCGAAATAGGCCATCTCGGGAGCGTAGCCGGCCTCGACCAGGGTCTCGTAGCCCATCTTGATCAACTCGACCGCACCGCCGCACAGGACAGCCTGCTCGCCGAACAAATCGGTCTCGGTCTCTTCCCTGAAGTTGGTCTCGATGATGCCGGCCTTGCCGCCGCCATTGGCCATGGCGTAAGACAGGGCCAGATCACGGGCCTTGCCGCTCTTGTCTTGGTGAACAGCCACCAGATGCGGCACGCCGCCGCCCTGCGCGTAGGTGCTGCGCACGGTATGGCCGGGCGCCTTGGGCGCCACCATCCATACGTCCAGATCGGCGCGCGGCACCACCTGGTTGTAATGGATGTTGAAGCCGTGCGCAAAAGCCAGCGAGCCGCCTTGCTTGATGTTGGGCTCGACGTTGTTCTTGTAAACCTCCGAGATCTGCTCGTCGGGCAGCAGGATCATGACCACGTCGGCCGACTTGACCGCGTCATTGACTTCCAGCACGTTCAGGCCAGCCTTGCCCACCTTGTCCCAGGAGCCGCCGCCCTTGCGCAGACCCACGACCACTTTGACGCCGCTGTCATTGAGGTTCTGGGCATGGGCATGGCCCTGGCTGCCGTAACCGATGATGGCCACCGTCTTGCCTTTGATCAGGCTCAGGTCACAGTCCTTGTCGTAAAAAACTTTCATATTGATCTCCAGTTGTGGGTTGCCGTTCGCCCTGAGCCTGTCGAAGGGCTCAAGCACCTTGCTCAAGCCAGCAAGGCCTCGACAGGCTCGGCCCGAACGGACGGGTGGCCGAGCCTTGCTAAATCTCAAACGCGCAGGATTCTCTCACCACGGCCTATGCCGCTGGCGCCGGTGCGCACCGTCTCCAAAATCGCGCTGCGGTCAATAGCCTCCAGGAAGGCATCGTTCTTGGCCTGGTCGCCGGTCAGCTCGATGGTGTAGCTTTTCTCAGTCACGTCGATGATCCGGCCACGAAAAATATCGGCCATGCGCTTCATCTCCTCGCGCTCCTTGCCGACTGCACGGACCTTGACCATCATCAGCTCGCGCTCGGTGTAAGCGCCTTCGGTCAGATCAACCACCTTGACAACCTCGATCAGGCGGTTGAGGTGCTTGGTGATCTGTTCAATGATGTCGTCTGAGCCCGTGGTCTGCAGGGTCATGCGAGACAGGCTCGGGTCCTCGGTGGGAGCCACCGTCAGCGACTCGATGTTGTAGCCACGGGCCGAGAAAAGGCCGACCACCCGGGAAAGAGCGCCGGGCTCGTTTTCAAGCAAAACGGCAATGATGTGTTTCATATCAGCTTCCTCATTTGCCCTGCCCTCCCCTGCGCACGGTAATGCACAGGCTTGGCAGGCCATAGATTCGTCAATCAAATAGGCCCGGGCATTTCACAGCCGAGCCGGACTTCAAATATAGCGACAGGCCGCGCAGTTCAGAGGTCTTCGCTGCCCAGCAGCATCTCGGTGATGCCCTTGCCGGCCTGCACCATGGGGAAGACGTTTTCCGTCGGGTCGGTACGGAAGTCCATGAACACGGTGCGGTCCTTGAGCTTGCGCGCCTCCCGCAGGGCCGGCTCCACATCTTGAGGACGCTCGATCAGCATCCCGACATGGCCGTAGGCTTCTGCGAGTTTGACGAAATTGGGCAGGGCATCCATGTAGCTATGGCTGTAGCGGCCGGAATATTCGATCTCCTGCCACTGGCGCACCATGCCCAGGTAGCGGTTATTGAGCGAGATCACCTTGATCGGCGTGTTGTACTGCAGGCAGGTGGAGAGCTCCTGTATGCACATTTGCACCGAGCCTTCACCCGTGACGCAGTAGACCTCGCTGTCTGGCTTGGCCAGCTTGATGCCCATGGCATAAGGAATACCCACGCCCATGGTGCCAAGGCCGCCGGAGTTGATCCAGCGGCGCGGCTGGTCGAATTTATAGAACTGGGCTGCCCACATCTGATGCTGACCGACGTCGGAGGTCACATAAGCGTCGACATCATGGGTCATGTTCCAGAGGGTCTCGATCACCATCTGCGGCTTGATCACATCCTTGTTGCCGCGGTCGTACTTGAGGCAGTCGCGGCTGCGCCAGCCTTCGATGGTCTGCCACCACTGCTGCAGCGCCTGCGCATCGGGCTTGAGGCCAGACTCGCGGATCATGGTCAGCAGTTCGGTGAGCACGTCCTTGACGTCACCGACGATGGGCACGTCGACCTTGACGCGCTTGGAAATGCTCGAGGGATCAATGTCGATATGGATGATCTTGCGCTCGTTCTGCGCAAAATGCTTGGGATTGCCGATCACCCGGTCGTCAAAACGTGCACCGATGGCAATCAGCACATCGCAGTTTTGCATCGCGTTATTGGCCTCGATGGTCCCGTGCATGCCCAGCATGCCCAAGAACTTGGGGTCGGTCGCAGGATATGCACCCAAGCCCATCAGCGTATTGGTGCAGGGGTAGCCCAGCATATCCACCAGCGTGCGCAGCTCTTGCGAAGCGTTGGACAAAAGCACGCCGCCGCCGCTGTAGATATAGGGGCGCTTGGCCCCCATGAGCAGTTGCAAGGCCTTGCGGATCTGACCACCGTGGCCCTTGCGCACCGGGTTGTAGCTGCGCATCTCGACCGTCTCGGGATATTCGTAGACACACTTCTTGACGGAGACGTCCTTGGGAATGTCGACCACCACAGGACCGGGCCGGCCTGAGCGGGCGATGTGGAAGGCCTTTTTCATGACCCCGGCCAGCTCGCGCACATCCTTGACCAGGAAGTTGTGCTTGACGATGGGCCGGGTGATGCCCACCGTGTCACACTCCTGAAAGGCATCAAGGCCGATGGCAGCGGTCGGCACCTGCCCGGTGATGATCACCATGGGGATGCTGTCCATATAGGCCGTGGCAATCCCGGTCACCGCGTTGGTCACGCCAGGGCCGGATGTCACAAGCGCTACGCCCACCTCGCCAGTGGCCCGCGCATAGCCGTCGGCCGCATGGACCGCCGCCTGCTCGTGGCGTACCAGCACATGCTGCATCTTGTCCTGCTTGTACAGGGCGTCGTAGATGTAGAGGACGGCGCCACCGGGGTAGCCCCAGATGAACTCGACCTTTTCCTCAATGAGAGAGCGCACGAGGATTTCGGCGCCCATGATTTCGGTGTCTTTGGGGGTGGCAGCAGCGGCGCTGGCCAGTTCCGCCTTGGAGATTTCCATGATGAACCTTTGCGATTTTCTCTGACGAAAAACCTTCGGTGCTCCTCAGAACACCCTTGTGGGGCGGCTTCGGAACTTAAGGCCTGAGACCATGGGCACAATCTGATGATCGGCCGAATCCAGACCCGTTTGCCTGATTGACACAACCGTAGATTATGGCATTAAAAACCGCCTCTTATTGAGCACTGTCAGCAGGCTCAGGGTCGACGCAAGCTCAATGAGATAATCGAGTCAGCGTCACCGACACCCCAAAAGAGCCAGCCACCCAAGGCAAGCCGGCTTAAATTCAGCGCGCCAGCAAACACCCTATCTTGGCCACCGAAAAAGAACTGTCCGACTTTCTTCGCAGTGTGGAGCGGCGCGCCTTCAAGCGCAGCTTCTACCAGGTCAGGAACGAAGAATCGGCGCTGGATATCGTGCAGGACAGCATGATGAAATTGAGTCAGCACTACGGAGACAAGCCCCCGGCCGAACTGCCCATGCTTTTTCAGCGTATCCTGACCAATACCATTTTGGACTGGTTCAGGCGGCAAAAGACCCAGCACGCCCTGATCAGCAATCTGAGCGATCTGGGCACAGCCGGGAGTGAGGACGACGATCCGCTGGAAATGCTGGAAGACCTGCTGGGCCATGAAGGGACGGAAAGTGCCCAAGACTCGCTGGAACGATCACAAACCCTGAAAATCCTGGAAACCTCGATCATGGAACTGCCGGCGCGTCAACGCGAAGCCTTCCTCATGCGTTATTGGGAGGATATGGACCTGGCTGAGACAGCCGCGGTCATGGGCTGTTCCCAGGGCAGTGTCAAAACGCACTGTTTCAGGGCAGTACAGGCGCTCAGCCAAGCCTTGAGGGCCAAAGGATTTCCGCAATGAACCAGAAAAATCGACAATTAGAGCTGCTGATGGATCGGCAGGGCATGCGCCTGGCCGGGCAACTCAAGGCCGGGGCCGCTGAGCTGCCCCACGATGTAACCGAGCGCCTGCGGGCGGCCCGCGAGCGTGCCCTGGCCAGCCGCAAGGTCGAGGTGAGCCGCCCCGTCGCAGTGGCAAGCCGCGGTGGTGAACTCAGCCTGACCTGGGGCGGCGAAGAGCAGATGGGCTGGTTCGGGCGACTGAGCTCCACCCTGGCACTGTGCCTGCTGGTGTTTGGCATGCTGGGCATCAACGAAGCCCAAAGCGAGATGCGCGCCCGCGAACTGGCCGAGGTCGATGTGGCCTTGCTCACCGACGAGCTGCCGCCGGCAGCCTTTGCAGACTCCGGCTTCCTGCAATTTCTGCAGTCCGACGAACTTTGAAGCTGACCAAGGCCATGAGCTTGAACGCCAGCAGCCCATCCAAAGTCAGCGCCCGAGGCGCCTGGCTGGGTTTGCTGGTCACGTTGCTAAGCCTCGGCGCGTGGGCTCAGTCTCCTGGGACGCTTGCGCCGCAGAGCCCAGCGACGGCTAAAAAATCCGATGCAAAACCTTCTGGCTGGAGTCGCCTCAGCCCTGCCGAACAGCAGGCCTTGGCGCCTCTGGCCTCCAGTTGGCCCAGCATGAACCCGGCGCAACAGCGCAAATGGTTGGAGGTTTCACGTAATTTTTCGTCGTTGCCACAGACCGAGCAGGCCAAGATGCAGCAGCGCATGCGCGAATGGGCCGCTTTAAGCCCACAGGAGCGCGCGCAAGCCCGACTGAACTTTGGCAAGACGGCCGAAGTTGCGCGAGAGCTTAGCCCGGCCGAAAAGCTGGCCAAGTGGCAGGCTTACCAAGCTTTGCCACCCGAGCAGCGCCAAAAGCTGGCCGAGCAGGCCAAGGTCAAGCCCCAGGGCGCGGCACCGGCCGTACAACCGGTGCCTGCGCAAAAACTCGCCGTTGTACCAGCGCTGAACACCGCCAAGGCGACAAAACCCGCCGAAACCCAGGGTGAGTCTGCTGAAGCTGCCGAAGGCTCGAGCAGCCAGTAGACTTCGTCCCGCATGCGCGCTGGCAAGCCAAGCGCCGGCCGGCATTGAAAGACCGCTGCTTTGGCAACCCCTAACACGCCCTCCGTGAGCTCAGAACCTGCACCAACTCCGTCCATCCTGCGCCGCCTGGCCTGCTGGTGTTATGAAGGCATATTGCTCTTCGGCGTGGTGTTCATCGCCGACTACCTGTTCAGCACCCTGAGCCAGACCCGGCATGCGCTGGAAAATCGCCACCCGCAACAAGCCTTCCTTTTCCTGGTGCTGGGCATTTACTTCGTCTGGTTCTGGGCCCGGGGCCAAACCCTGGCGATGAAAACCTGGCACATCCGGGTGGTCCGCCGCGACGGCGGGCCGCTGACGCAAGCGCAGGCGCTGGCCCGCTACCTGCTGAGCTGGCTCTGGTTCCTGCCGCCCCTGGCCCTGGTCAGGCTGCTGGACCTCGATGCCCGCTTTTCCCTGCTGACCATGTTCGTCTGGGTCATCTTCTGGTCGACCCTGGCTAGACTGCACAAAGACAGACAGTTCCCGCACGATGTGCTGGCGCGCACCCGACTGATCAGCTCCGTGCAAGATCAGGCTGCGGTGCGCAAGATCATGTGATCCCGCGCCCATCGCATCCAGGCGCGCACAAGCTCAAACCCCGCATGGCCCATACGCCGGAAAGCCATCCCGAAGGGCAGGTTCCTGCACCGCTTGTCGAAGACGCGGCCCGCATCCACAAGAGCCGCAGGGGTCTGAGCCGCTGGTTTCACGCGCTGGGCTATTCTCTACAGGGCCTGCGCACCGCCTGGGCTCAGGCCGCCTTTAGAACCGAAGTGATGGCGGCCGCTGTAGCCTTGCCCGCATCCTTCTGGCTTGGACAGGGGTGGGTTGAAATCAGCCTGCTGGCCGGCTCCGTGGTGCTGGTGCTCGTCGTCGAGTTGCTCAATACTGCCATTGAGGCGGTCGTTGACCGCATCGACCGTTCTTGGCATTTGCTGGCCAAGCAAGCCAAGGACCTGGGCAGTGCTGCGGTCTTGCTCAGCCTGCTGTTTTGCATCGCCGTCTGGGGCGCTGCCCTTTGGACGCGCTGGGGATAAAAATGAATTTTTCAGTGGCCGTGTATTGCGGCTCCCGCTCTGGACTGGACCCCGCCTGGTCCGAACAGGCCCGGATCGTGGGGCGCTGGATCGCCAAGCATGGCGGAAGACTTGTCTACGGCGGCGGCCACAACGGACTGATGGGCATCGTCGCCGACGCAGCGCTGGAAGCCGGCGCTCAGGTGCTCGGCGTGATTCCTCAGGCCCTGGTCGAAAAGGAATATGCCCACCGCGGCTGCACCGAGCTGCGCATCGTGCAGACCATGCATGAGCGCAAGCGCATCATGGCCGAAGAGGCCGACGCATTTTTAGCCCTGCCCGGCGGCATCGGTACTCTGGAGGAATTCTTCGAGGTCTGGACCTGGCGTCAACTGGGCTACCACAACAAGCCTGTGGGCCTGCTCAACCACAAGGGCCACTACGACGGGCTGCTACGCTTTATGGAGCACACCATCGCCCAGGAATTCATGGGTCCCTGGCAAATGAGCCTGATCGAGGTGGGCGATGAGCCCGAGAGTCTGCTCAGGTCCCTGGTGCAATCGGCCGGCTTGAGCAGCGCGGCCGGGCTCGATCAAATCTGAGCCAGTTCAGACGGCCGACTCGTCCTGCTCGCCGGTGCGTATGCGCACCACACGTTCGACAGCCGTGACGAAAATCTTGCCATCGCCGATTTTGCCAGTGCGCGCGGCCTTGATGATGGCATCGACGCAGCGATCGACATCGCCGGACTGAACCACCACCTCCACCTTGACCTTGGGCAGGAAGTCCACCACATATTCAGCGCCCCGGTAGAGCTCAGTATGCCCCTTCTGGCGGCCAAAACCCTTGACCTCGGTCACTGTCAGGCCGGTCACACCGACCTCGGCCAGCGCCTCGCGCACTTCTTCTAGCTTGAAGGGTTTGATGACAGCGGTGATCTGCTTCATGGGGAACTCCAGAACGTTTTAAGGCGATTGTGACGTATCACGGACCTGCCCATCAGGCCCGAAAGCGGCTGGTGATGGGATAGCGCCAGTCCTTGCCAAAACTGCGGTGGCTGACCCTGATGCCCACAGGCGCCTGGCGCCGCTTGTACTCGTTGAGCTTGATCAATCGGGTGACCTGCTCGACCACCTGCCGATCGAAGCCGGCTGCAACGATGCCTTCGATGCTCTCGTCGTTTTCCATATAGCGCGACAAGATGGCGTCAAGCACCTCATAGGGCGGCAGGCTGTCTTGATCGGTCTGATCGGGCCTGAGCTCGGCCGAGGGTGGCCGGGTGATGATGCGCTCGGGGATCGGATTGGCGCCGCGCCCGTAGGGGTCGTTCGCATTGCGCCAGCGGGCCAGCTCGAACACCGTGGTCTTGAGCAGATCCTTGATCACCGCAAAACCGCCCGCCATGTCGCCATAGAGCGTGCAATAGCCGGTGGCCATTTCGCTCTTGTTGCCAGTGGTCAGCACGATGGAGCCGAATTTGTTGGACAGGGCCATCAGGATCACGCCGCGGATACGCGCCTGTATGTTTTCCTCGGTGGCGTCGATCGGCTTGCCCGCAAATTCGCCAGCCAGGGTAGAAAGGAAGGCCTCAAACTGCGGCACGATGGAATATTCGTCGTAGCGCACACCCAGTCGCTGCGCCATCTCGCGCGCGTCCTCCAGCGAAATCGAAGCGGTGTAGGGCGAAGGCATCATCACCGCCCTCACCTTGTCGGCCCCGAGGGCATCGACCGCAATGGCCAGCACCAGGGCCGAATCGATGCCGCCCGACAAGCCCAGCAAGGCCCCGGGAAAGCCGTTCTTGCCCAGGTAATCGCGCACGCCCAATACCAGAGCGTCCCACAAATCGGCCTCGACCGGACGCTGGGCCGCGGTCTGAGCGACGATCCAGAGTGCATCAGCGCTGCGGCGCTCGAGCGTCAGCTCGAAAGCCTGTTCCTGAAAACTCAGGGCCCGGCCAGCCACGCTGCCATCGGCCTGCAGCGCAAACGAGGCGCCCTCGAACACCACCTCATCTTGCCCACCCACCAGGTGGGCAAAGACCAGCGGCAAGCCATTGGCGCTCGCGCGCAACGCCATGGCCGCTTCGCGCTCGCGCGCCTTGCCGGCATGAAAAGGCGAGGCATTGATGACGGCGAGCAGCTCGGCACCGGCGGCCCGGCTCAAGCGGGCCGGCTCCTCAAACCAAGCGTCCTCGCAGATCAGCAGGCCCACCCGCACAGCATCTGCGCCCTCGCCCACGGTGAAAACGCAGGGCTCCTGTCCGGGCACAAAATAGCGCCGCTCGTCAAACACCTGGTAGTTGGGCAACTCGCGCTTGGCATAGGTATGCAGCCTGCGGCCCTGGCTGATCACATGGGCCGCGTTGAACAGCCGCGGCACTGCCACGCTGCGGGTGCGCAAACCAGCGTCGTCAGCCACCCGCGACGGGCTACCCACCACCACATAAAGACCCGCCAGATCCGCCAACTCGCGCGCAAGCAGATCCACCGCGTCGTCACACGCCTGCAGGAAGGCGGGACGCAAATACAGGTCTTCGGCGGCATAGCCACAGATGGCTAATTCGGGAGTCAGCAGCAGCCGACAACCCGAGGCATAGGCCTGCCGGGCAGTTGTGATGATCTTGCGGGCATTGCCCGCCATGTCGCCCACACAGTAGTTGAGCTGGGCAACGCAAATCTTGAGCGACATTGGTTTTTGTGGGGCCGAAAAATAAGGGCGCGAGCGGAAAGGACACAATGGCCCATGCTTGGAAAAGATTATGTCACCCGGGTGCTGCAGACGTGGTCCGACCTGCCTGCAGGCCCATGGAATGCCCTGCTCGGCGTCCAGGGCCCTGAGCCTATCGGCCCCTTCATGCGCCAGGAATATCTGGCGGCCATGCAGGGCAGCGGCAGCGCCACCGCGCAGACCGGCTGGGGCCTGCGCATCCTCACCGTCTGGCAGGGCGATGACCTGCACGCGGCCTGCCCGCTCTACCTGAAAGACCACTCCTACGGGGAATATGTGTTTGACTGGGCCTGGGCCAATGCCTATCAGCAGCACGGCTTAAGCTACTACCCCAAGGCCCTGGTGGCATCACCCTTTACCCCGGTGCCCGGACCTCGCCTGCTGGCCAAAGATGATGCGGCACGACTGGCCCTGGTGCAGGCGCTGATGGCCTGGTGCCGCCAGGAGCAGCTATCGTCCTTGCACCTGCTTTTCCTGAGCGAAGCCGACCAGGCCGCCTGCACGCAGGCCGGCCTGATGCTGCGCCAGACGGTGCAATTTCACTGGCTCAACCGCCGGCCCACAGACGCTGCACCGTTTGCTGATTTCGATGATTTCCTGGCCTCTTTGAGTCAGGATAAGCGCAAGAAAATCCGACAGGAAAGGCGCAAGGTGAGCGAAGCGGGCGTCGTGTTTCGCTGGTCCCGTGGCAGTAGCATTTCACAAGCCGACTGGGATTTCTTTTACAGTTGTTATGAGCGCACTTACCTGGAACACGGTAACCGGCCGTATCTGAGTCGCGAGTTTTTCGCCCAGATCGCCCAGCAAATCCCCGAGCACTGGCTCCTGTTTGTGGCCGAGCGCGAGGGCCGGGCGGTGGCCAGCAGCCTGATCGGCCTGAGCCAAGCTGGACCGACCGGGCCACAGGTGGCCTACGGCCGCTACTGGGGCGCGCTTGAGCGGGTCGACTGCCTGCACTTCGAAGCTTGCTACTACCAACCCCTGGCCTGGTGCATCGCGCAGGGTGTCAGCCGCTTTGAAGGTGGCGCCCAGGGCGAGCACAAAATGGCCCGTGCACTCATGCCCACCCCCACACACAGCGCACACTGGCTGGCACACCCGGCATTTGCCGACGCGGTTGAACGGTTTTTAGAGCGTGAGGGTCAGGGCGTGCAGAGCTACTTGGAGAACCTGCAGGCCCGCACGCCTTTCAAGCAGCCCTGAACCCAAAGAACGCCGGCGCCTTTAGGCTGAATGCTCCTTGTTGTAGTTGGCGATGCCTTGTAGGATTTCCTGGTGGGCCGACTCCTTGCCCTCCCAGCCCAGCACCTTGACCCATTTGCCCGGCTCGAGGTCTTTGTAATGCTCAAAGAAATGCGCGATGGTCTTCAGGCGCATGGGATTGAGATCCTCGGGCTTTTGCCATTGCGTGTAGATCGACAAGATCTTGTCGATCGGCACCGCCAGCACCTTGCCATCCTCGCCGGCCTCGTCCTGCATCTTCAAGATACCAATGGCCCGGCAGGGCACGACCACGCCAGGGATCAAAGGCACCGGGGTGATGACCAGCACGTCGACCGGATCGCCGTCGCCAGAGATCGTCTTGGGCACGTAGCCGTAGTTGGTCGGGTAGTGCATGGCGGTGCTCATGAAGCGATCGACGAAGATCGCGCCGGTTTCCTTGTCGACCTCGTATTTGATCGGGTCGGCGTTCATCGGGATCTCAATGATCACATTGAACGCATCGGGAACTTTCTTGCCAGGAGTGACATTGTCCAGGGACATGGTGGGACTTCTTGAGTTGTAAAAATTGGATGACAGCTCAGGCTGTCTTGCTAAGTAGGAAAGAGGCCTCGGCTTTCCTAGGATTTACCCTCATTTTACTGATGCCAGCCTGACGCAGTCCGCGAAAAGGTCGCTTTTGGCGCTAAATTCCAAAGGTTGGCCAATCAGTCCCCGTGTGGAGGCGGGGGTGGAGGAAGCAACGCAAGGCGGTGTAGCGTGACCCCTGCGGTGCACCGAAACCCTCACGTCTAACAATGGAGATTCGATATGACGGGCAACTCCGCGCTGATCCTGGCGCTGGTATGTGGATTGATAGCGGTCGTCTACGGCTTTTGGGCACGTAGTTGGATCCTGTCACAGGACGCGGGCAACGCCCGCATGCAAGAAATCGCAGCTGCCATTCAAACCGGCGCTGCTGCCTACCTCGCCAGACAGTACAAGACCATTTCCGTAGTGGGCATCATTTTGGCCGTGCTGATCGGCCTGTTCCTCGACGGCAAAACAGCCATCGGCTTCGTGGTGGGCGCCGTGCTCTCCGGCGCCTGCGGCTTTATCGGCATGAATGTGTCGGTGCGCGCCAATGTGCGTACCGCGCAGGCGGCCACCAAAGGCATAGGCCCGGCGCTGGACGTAGCCTTCCGCGGCGGCGCCATCACCGGCATGCTGGTGGTCGGCCTGGGCCTGCTGGGCGTGACCGGCTTTTACTGGTTCCTCGTGGGCAGCAACCCGGCGGCTGACAAGACCCTGGCTGGCCTGCTCAACCCCCTGATTGGCTTTGCTTTCGGTTCCTCGCTGATTTCCATCTTCGCCCGTCTGGGCGGTGGCATCTTCACCAAGGGCGCTGACGTGGGCGCCGATCTGGTGGGCAAGGTCGAGGCCGGCATTCCCGAGGATGATCCGCGCAACCCGGCGGTCATCGCCGACAACGTGGGCGACAACGTCGGCGACTGCGCTGGCATGGCCGCCGACCTGTTCGAAACCTACGCGGTGACGCTGATTGCCACCATGGTGCTGGGCGCCCTGCTGGTGACCGCCGCGCCCCTGAGCGCAGTGCTTTACCCGCTGGGTCTGGGCGCGGTGTCCATCATCGCCTCCATCATCGGATGCTTCTTCGTCAAGGCCTCGCCCGGCATGAAAAACGTCATGCCCGCCCTGTACAAGGGCCTGGCCATTGCCGGCGTGCTCTCCCTGGTGGCGTTTTACTTCGTCACCACCTGGCTGGTCCCCGACAACGCCCTGGGCGCGGCTGGCAGCCAAATGAAGCTGTTCGGCACCTGCGTGGTCGGCCTGGTGCTGACCGCCTTGCTGGTCTGGATCACCGAGTACTACACCGGCACCCAGTACGCCCCGGTGCAGCACATCGCGCAGGCCTCGACCACCGGTCACGGCACCAACATCATTGCCGGCCTGGGCGTGTCCATGCGCTCTACCGCCTGGCCGGTGATCTTTGTCTGTATCGCCATCATCGTGGCCTACAAGCTGGCCGGCCTGTACGGCATCGCGATAGCCGCCATGTCCATGCTCAGCATGGCCGGCATCATTGTTGCCCTGGACGCCTACGGCCCGATCACCGACAACGCCGGCGGCATCGCTGAAATGTCAGAGTTGCCCGCCTCGGTGCGCGACATCACCGACCCACTGGACGCTGTGGGCAACACCACCAAGGCGGTGACCAAGGGCTATGCCATTGGCTCGGCCGGCCTGGCAGCGCTGGTGCTGTTTGCCGACTACACCCACAAGCTGGAAGGCTATGGCAAGGCCATCAGTTTTGACCTGAGCGACCCCATGGTGATCGTGGGCCTGTTCATCGGTGGCCTGATTCCCTACCTGTTCGGCGCCATGGCCATGGAAGCCGTCGGCCGTGCAGCCGGTTCGGTGGTGGTCGAGGTGCGCCGCCAGTTCAAAGAGATCAAAGGCATCATGGAAGGCACCGCCAAGCCCGAGTACGGCCGTGCGGTCGACATGCTGACCAGCGCTGCCATCAAGGAGATGATGATCCCCTCGCTGCTGCCTGTGGTGGTACCGATTTTGGTCGGTCTGATTCTTGGACCCAAAGCCCTGGGCGGTCTGCTGATGGGCACCATCATCACCGGTCTGTTCGTGGCGATCTCCATGTGTACCGGCGGCGGCGCCTGGGACAACGCCAAAAAGTACATTGAAGACGGCCACCACGGCGGCAAAGGCTCGGAAGCTCACAAGGCGGCTGTGACCGGCGATACCGTGGGTGACCCCTACAAGGACACGGCCGGCCCGGCGGTCAACCCCTTGATCAAGATCATCAACATCGTGGCCCTGCTCATCGTGCCGCTGATGATGAAGTTCCATGGTGACAGCCAGGCCGCTCCCGCACCGGCACCTGCAGCTCCTGCGGCGGTGGTAGCACCGGCTGCAGTGGCAGCTTCGGCACCGGCCGCTGATGCTGCATCAGCACCGGCCGCAGCAGCCGCACCGGCCTCGGCCGCCAAATAAGATCGCGTTCAGCTGGCGCTACGCCAGCCCCTTGAAAAGCCCGCCGCGCGCGGGCTTTTTTCATGTCCGCGCACATTGAGCCCAGGTAAACCCTGCTGGGCAGCGCAGATGAGATTTGTATGATGACATGATCAATCCAAGACTCACCTTCGCTTCACCGCAGCCATGCCCTTGCCCCCGCTCGCCCCGGTCAGCGCACCGGTCACCTTGACCGACAGGGTGGCCAGCGAACTGCTCAATCGTATCGAGGACGGGCAGTTGCTGGCCAACCATCAACTGCCGACAGAGGCGCAGATGTCAGAGCAATTTGGCGTCTCCAGAACCGTGGTGCGCGAGGCGGTCAACCGGCTCAAGTCCATGGGCAGGCTGGTGTCCCGGCAGGGATCGGGGGTGTTCGTTGCGCCCCCGCACAGTGCCCGGGCCCTGGCTTTTGACCCAGCCGTGCTCGGCTCACTGGAGGCGGTGCTGCAGGTGGTCGAGGTCAGGCGGGTACTAGAAGGCGAGGTCTGCGCCCTAGCGGCCGAACGGATCACCGAGGCCAAGGCGCGGCAGATACGGCAGGCGCTGGAACGCTTGCTGGCAGCGGTCGAGCAGGGTCAGGATGGCGTGGAAGAAGACCTGGCCTTGCACCGCAGCATCGCCCGCGCCGCAGACAACCCCCATTTCGAGCACTTGCTAGGCTTTCTGGAGCAATACCAACGAGACGCCATGCGGGTGACTCGCGCCAATGAAGCCATGCACCAGGACTTCATGAGGGCCGTCAACCGAGAACATGAGGCACTGGTCCAGGCCATCAGCCGCGGTGACCGCGCCGGTGCCCGCCGCGCGGCGATCCGCCACATGGCCAACGCCGCCACCCGCATTGAAAAAGCTGATCCTAGAGCCAAGCAGGCGCTGAAACATTTACTGGACCATCCGGCACCTACAACCCGGCATTGAGCCTGCGAGCACACCATGAACACAAGCACAACACAAGCGGCTCAACTGGGCGTCATTGGCCTGGGATCGATGGGCATGGGCGCCGCCTGTTCGGCGCTGCGCGCCGGCGTCTCTACCTGGGGCTGTGATACCCGCACTAGCGTGCGCGAGCAGTTCACAGCCGAAGGTGGAAAGGCCGTGGCCACGCCGCGCGAGTTGGCTGCGCACTGCCAGGTGGTGTTGGTGCTGGTGCTCAACGCGGTGCAAACCGAAGAGGTCCTGTTCGGCGCAGACGGCTTGGTCGAACACCTGAGCGCCGGCTCGGTCGTGATCTGCTCGGCCACCGTCGATCCGGCCCTGCCACCCCAATGGGAGGCCAGACTGGCCGAACGCGGACTCTGGCTCATCGACGGTCCTGTCTCCGGCGGCGCCCGCAAGGCTGCTGAAGGGCAAATGACGGTTATGGCCTCCGGCAAGCCCGAGGCCTTTGCGGCTGCCGGCACACTGATGCAGGCTTTTGCCGGCAAGGTTTATCGCCTGGGCGATCAGGCCGGTATAGGCTCGACCGTCAAGATGGTCAACCAGCACCTGGCGGGCGTGCACATTGCCATCGCCTGTGAAGCGATGGCCCTGGGACTGAGGGCTGGGGCCGACCCCAGCCAGCTTTATGAGGTGATCTGCAATTCGGCCGGCATGAGCTGGATGTTTCAAAACCGGGTGCCTCACATTCTGGAGGGCGACTACACGCCGCTGTCGGCGGTCAACATCTTCGTCAAGGACCTGGGCATCGTGCTCGATGCAGCGCGCAAGCTGGCCTTCCCGCTGCCGCTGGCCGCTGCCGCCCACCAGCTCTACCTGGCCACCGCAGCCATGGGGCACGGCGGCGAGGACGATGCGGCGGTGATCAAGTACTACGCGGCGCTGGCTGGGCTGGAGCTGCCGGTCAAGGAGGCCCCATGATCCTGGGCGTCATCGCAGACGACTTCACCGGCGCCACCGATGTGGCCAGCATGCTGGTGCGCGCCGGCATGCACACCGTGCAGGTGATTGGCGTGCCACAGGGGCCGCTGCCCGAAGCCGACGCGGTGGTGATCGCGCTCAAAAGCCGCACCTGCGCGGTGCCCGAGGCGGTGGCCATGAGCCTGCAGGCGCTACAGGCCCTGCAAGCGGCAGGTGCCCGGCAAATCTATTTCAAGTATTGCTCGACTTTTGACTCCACCGCCCAAGGCAATATCGGTCCGGTCACCGACGCGCTGATGCAGGCACTCCAAGCATCCATCACCATCGCCTGTCCAGCGTTTCCTGAAAACGGACGTACCGTGTTTCGCGGCCACCTGTTCGTCGGCGACATCCTGCTCAGCGACTCGAGCATGCGCCACCATCCGCTAACCCCCATGCTCGACGCTAATTTGCTGCGGGTGCTGCAGCCCCAAACCCGCCAGCATGTGGCACTGCTGCCCCAGCCTGTGGTCCAGCAAGGCGCGGCCGTGGTGCGCGAGAGGCTGCAGCAACTGCAGCAACAGGGGGCGGGCATTGCGGTGGCCGATGCCATCAGCAACGAGGATCTGCTGACCTTGGCCGAGGCCTGCGCCGAGCTGCCCCTGCTGACTGCCGGATCAGGTCTGGCGCTCGGCCTGGGGCCCGCCTACGCCCGCAGGGGCTGGTTTAGCCCAGGCCTTCAAGCCGACCGGCTGCGCCCGGCGCAGGGCTCGGCCGCTCTGATCAGCGGCTCCTGCTCCGAAGCCACCCAAGGTCAGCTCGCCCGCTGGCAGGCTGCCGGCCGCAGCTGCCTGCGCCTGGATCCACTGGCCCTGCACGCGGGTCGCCAGAGCCTGGCACAACTCAAAGCCCAGGCTCTGGCCCTCTTGCAGGACGGACCCGTGCTCATACACGCCACCGCCGACCATGCCAGTGTGCGCGCGGTGCAAGCTCAGTTGGGCAGCGAGCAGGCCGGCGCCTTGACCGAGCGGGCCCTGGCCGAGCTGGCCTGCACCTTGGTGGAGGCCGGCGTACGAAAACTGGTGGTGGCCGGCGGCGAGACCTCGGGGGCGGTTACCCAGGCCCTGGGCGTGAGCGAGCTGCGCATCGGCCCCAGCATCTGCCCTGGCGTTCCCTGGACCGAAGGCAGCTGGCAAGGTCAGCCCCTGTGGCTGGCGCTCAAGTCCGGCAATTTCGGCGGGCCCGATTTTTTCAGCGAGGCGCTGGCGCTCGCTGACCTCCCGCCTTAAGACCAGCTCTATGACAAGCACGCACACAAGCACGTCGATTCCGGCCGAGCAAATTGCCCTGCGCGAGGCGATTTGCCGCATCGGCCAATCGCTTTTCGAGCGCGGCCTGGTGCATTCGACCGCCGGTAACATCAGCGTGCGGCTCCACCAGGGCTATCTGATCACGCCCACCGACGCCTGCCTGGGCTTGTTGAAAGCCGACGAGCTGGCCTGGATCGACGAGCAGGGCCAGCAGCGCGGGGGGCTGCGCGCCAGCAAAACCCTGGCGCTGCACCAGCGCATCTATGCCGCCGCGCCGAACGCACGCTGCGTGCTGCACACCCACAGCACCCATTTGGTCGCCCTGACGCTGCAAGGGGTCTGGAGCGCAGAGGCCATCTTGCCACCCATCACCCCCTACCAGGTGATGAAGGTCGGTCGGGTGCCGCTGCTGCCCTACCACCGACCGGGCGAACCTCAGGTCGCCGAGCTGGTGGCTGCGCTGATGGGCCAGAGCCCCGAACCCCTGCGGGCCGTGATGCTCGACCGGCTGGGGCCCATGGTCTGGGCCGACAGCCCCGGGCAGGCTATGGCGGTGCTCGAAGAGCTCGAAGAAACCGCCCGACTTTGGCTGCTGTGCCAGCCCAAACCCACAGCGCTCACCCAAGAGCAACTCCATGAACTGCAGCGCAACTTCGGCGCGCACTGGTAAGGACCCAACGATGCTGCGCTTTGCTGCCAACCTGAGCATGATGTACAACGAAGTGCCCTTCCTAGAGCGCTTCGCCGCCGCCGCCGCAGACGGCTTTGAGGCGGTCGAATACCTCTTTCCCTACGACTTCCAAGCGGCCGACATCGCCGAACGCCTGCAGGCCCACAAGCTGACCCAGGCCCTGTTCAACCTGCCGCCAGGCAACTGGGCCGCGGGCGAGCGCGGCCTGGCCTGCCTGCCCGGGCGCGAGCAGGAGTTCGCGCAAAGCATAGACACCGCCCTTCCCTATGCGCTGGCCACCGGCGTGCGCCGCATTCACGTCATGGCTGGCCTGGAACCGGCCGGCAGCCAGGCCCCAGTATTGCGGCGCACCTATATCGAAAACCTGCGTCTGGCCTGCGACCGCCTGGGTGAGCACGGCATTGCGGTGATGATCGAGCCCATCAACCGGCGCGACATGCCCGGCTACTTCCTCAACCACCAAGCCCAGGCACATGCGATCTGTGCCGAAGTTGACCGCCCCAATATCCGGGTGCAAATGGATTTTTATCACTGCCAGATCGTCGAGGGTGATCTGGCCAGCCGACTGCAACAGCACTTCGCGGGCATCGGGCACATCCAGATCGCCGGTGTGCCCGACCGGCATGAACCCGATGAGGGCGAGGTGAGTTACCCCTATTTATTTGATCTGCTGGAAAGCCTAGAGTACTCTAGCTACATAGGCTGCGAATACCGTCCCCGCGCAGGAACGACCGCGGGACTCGGATGGCTGAAGGCCTATTGGCAAAAGAAATCGCGCTAATCCTAGAACAAGCCAGACCACTGGCTGCACCCTTCCCGTGACTTTCAAACCAAGGAGACATTCATGAAACTCTCATCCCTGATCAAGCCACTGACCCTGGCAGCCTTGTTGACAGCTGCCGGTGCTCAGGCTCAAACCGTACTGAGGATAGGTTATGCCGTTCCTACCAACTCGCATTACGGCGTGGGGGCCACCGTCTTGTGCGATGAAATCGAAAAAGGTACCCAGGGCCGCTACAAATGCCAGCACTTCCCGTCCAGCGCACTGGGGGGCGAGCGCGAGATGATCGAGTCGGTACAACTGGGCACACTCGATCTGGTCAACACATCGACCGGCCCCTTGGGCAACTTCGTCCCAGAGGTCAAGATCGTCGACATCCCCTTCCTCTTTCGCGACTACGACCATGCCCGCAAGGTGATGGACGGCCAGATTGGGCAGGACCTGCTAAAGGCCATGCAGGCCAAAGGACTGATCGGTCTGGCCTGGGCGGAAAACGGCTTTCGCCACATGACCAACAGCAAGCGCCCAATCCGGGCGGCCGACGACGCCAAGGGCCTGAAAATGCGCACCATGGAAAACAAGGTACACATGGACGGCTACAAGACCTTCGGTATCTTGCCTACACCCATGGCCTTTCCGGAACTCTTCACCGCTTTGCAACAAGGGACCGTCGACGGTCAGGAAAACCCGATCCCGGTGATCCTGGCTGCAAAGTTTTCCCAGGTGCAAAAACATCTGTCATTGACCGGCCATGTCTACTCGCCAGCGGCCCTGATTCTTTCACCTGCAGTGTGGAACAAGCTGTCGGCAGCCGACAAGACGGTCTTCCTGGAGGCCGGAAAAAAAGCTGCTGCCGCCCAGCGCAAGCGGGTCAATGACGATGAGAACAACGGCATCGCCCAACTTGAAAAAGACGGTATGCAGGTGGTCAAACAGGTCAACGGCGATAGCTTCCGAAAGGCGGTGACACCGGCCTATCAGGAGTACGCCAAAGAATTCGGCGCCGCCAAGATCGCCGCCATTCAGGCCGTTAAGTAAGGGGGCGGTACAGCCCTGCGGGCCGTGCCCATTCGCCGATGGGCACGGCCCCGAAGAGCTGCAAGCCATCTAGGAGTACCGCCATGAAGAGGATCATCCTGCAAGTCGAACGCTACACCACAGGCTTGAGCCTGCACGCGGCTTGCATTTTGCTCGGCCTTATCAGTGTGCTTGGACTTTGGCAGGTAGCCGCCCGCTTCATCCTGGAGCAGCCATCGAGCTGGACCGAAGAAGTGATGAGGCGCCTGTTGATCTGGATGGTCATGTTGGGCACGGTTGCTGCATTTCGGCAGGGTGCGCTGGTATCGGTCGACCTCATGCTGCGCCTGACCCGAGGGCGTTGGCGACAAGGGGTACGCTGGATCATCACGCTGACCCATTTCAGTTTCCTTGCAACGGTGTTTTACTTCGGAGTGCAGTTGGTGCAAAGGGTGCGTTTTCAAACCTTCGCCAGCGTTGATCTGTCCATGGCGTGGGCCTACGGAGCTCTGCCCGTTGGCGCCTTGCTGGCCCTCTTGGCGGTGCTGGCTCACCATCTGGACCCGCGTTCCAAAGAGCTGGAACTGGCCCAGTAGAAAAAACAAAACGCCACACCGTCTAGGCGAACCATCATGTCCTTGACTCTGCTCATCACGATGCTGCTGTGCTTTGCCTTCAGCATCTCGGTTGCTGTCTCCATAGGCGGGGCCGCTGTCTTCGGTCTTGCCTTGTTTGACAGCGGGAAATTGATCCTGGTGCCCAAAGAGATGTTTTCGGCTATCGACAAATTTCCTCTGGCTGCCATTCCTTTTTTCATCCTAGCGGGCAACCTGATGGAGACCGGCGGCATTTCGCGTCGTCTGGTTGAATTTGCCAAGTCGCTGGTCGGCGGCGTACAGGGCGGTCTGCCGATGACTTGCGTGCTGACCTGCATGATTTTTGCAGCAGTATCAGGCTCCTCAGTGGCCACCACCTTCGCTATCGGCGCCATTCTCATTCCCGCACTGATCAAGCACGGTTACCCGACCAGTTATGCAGCCGCATTGCAAGCGACCTCAGCCGAACTTGGCGTCATCATCCCGCCCTCTATTCCTATGATTCTTTTCGGTGTGGCCGCCGAGGTGTCTATTGGGGAGCTGTTCATTGCCGGCTTTGGCCCCGGCCTGCTGATTGGCGGCGTCCTGATGCTGTTCGTGCACCTGTACTGCCGTTACAAAGGCTGGGGCAAGTCCGATGGCGAAGGCCGCAGTCCCGTGCTGGCAGCGACTTGGAGCGCAGGCTGGGCGCTGTTGATGCCGGTCATCATACTGGGCGGTATCTACGGCGGGGTGTTCACGCCCACCGAGGCTTCGGTGGTAGCCGTCTTCTATGCCCTGATCATCGGCATGCTCATACACCGCGAACTGCACTGGCGCGACCTCTTGGTCGTGCTGCGCAAGTCGGTTTTGTCGAGCGCGGTCATCATGTTCATCATTGCCAACGCCGGGCTCTTCGCACTATTGATCACCCGAGCAGGTTTGCCTGACGCCATAGGCATGGAACTCAAGGAGCTGCTGCAGTCGCCCGCCTGGTTTCTGCTCGGCGTCAATGCTGCCCTGTTCGTGATCGGCATGTTCATTGAAACCTCGGCAGCCATCATCGTGCTTGCGCCTATCCTGGTTCCGGTGGCCATACACTTTGGAATAGACCCGGTTCACTTTGGCATCGTTATGGTGGTCAACCTGGCCCTGGGCATGATCACCCCGCCCTTTGGCGTCAACCTGTTTGCAGCCTGTACCGTAGCTAAGATCTCGCTGGACCGCATTGTGGGACACCTGCTGCCCTTCGTACTGGTGATCATCGGCTGCTTGATGGTGATCACCTACGTTCCCTCGCTGTCGCTTTACCTGCGCGATGTCGTCTTCGACAAGGTCGCGGTTGCCAGTCCCTCCGCCATCCCAGGCCCGGCAGCGGCCACGTCCATAGGACCTGCGCCCGCACGTTGAGCTATCGAAACCCAAAGACAAGTAAGCGCGACCCTACCATGCGACTCAAAAACAAATCCATCATCGTCACCGGCGCCGGAAGCGGCATCGGGGAAGGCATTGCAAAGCGACTGGCCGAAGAAGGCGCCGCCATCGTCGTCAACGACATCGACGCTAAAGGTGGCCAGCGGGTCGCCGACGAGATCCGCGCTGCGGGCGGTCGGGTTAGGTACGTACAGGCCGACGTCACCCGCAGTGCCGACATGAAGCGCCTGATCGATGAGGCGCTGGCACACCACGGACGTCTGGATGTGATGGTCAACAACGCAGGCTGGACCCACCGCAACCAAAGTGCGCTCACCGTCAGTGAAGACGAGTTCGACCGTTGCTACGCGGTCAACGTCAAGAGCATTTATCTGAGCACCTTGCATGCGGTACCGGTCTTTCGCAGCCAAGGCGGCGGCAGCTTCATCAACATAGCCTCGACGGCTGGCGTGCGCCCCCGGCCGGGCCTGACCTGGTACAACGGCTCCAAAGGCGCGGCCATCATCACCAGCAAATCCCTGGCGGCAGAGCTCGGCCCTGACAACATCCGGGTCAACTGCATCAACCCCGTCATGAACCCCTCGACCGGCCTGGGCGAATCGTTTGCAGGCGGCGAGCTTACCGAAGAGCGGCTGGCGCGCTTTCGCGCCACCATTCCGCTAGGGCGGTTTTCCACCGCGCTGGATGTGGCCAATGCAGCGCTCTATCTTGCCAGCGACGAGGCTGCCTTCATCTCGGGCGTGTGTATCGAGGTCGACGGCGCGCGCTGCGTCTGAGCGAATCGACCGTTCATGGCGCAGGCCCGCCGACTGCGGCAAAATCCAGTACAAGCCTTATGAACGATCCCAAGCCTGTCCGAACCATCGCCGTGGCTGACCTGCGCTACCGCGGCGCCCTGCCCCACATTCCTGATTTGCTGTCGGCCCCTAACGGGCAACTGAGCGACCGGCTGCACCGGCCCTTGCGCGATTTGCGCATCAGCGTGACCGACCGCTGCAATTTCCGCTGCAGCTATTGCATGCCGCGCGAAGTCTTTGACAAAGACTATGCCTTCCTGCCGCAAAGCTCCTTGCTCAGCTTCGAAGAGATCACCCGCCTGGCGCGGCTGTTCGTCGCCCATGGCGTTGAAAAGCTCAGGCTGACCGGCGGCGAGCCGCTGCTGCGCAAAAACATCGAGGTTCTGATCGGCATGCTGGCCGAGCTTCGCACGCCTCAAGGCCGTGAGCTCGACATCACCTTGACCACCAACGGCTCGCTGCTGGCCAAGAAAGCACAGTCGCTCAAGGATGCCGGCCTGCGCCGAGTCACCGTCAGCCTCGACGGCTTGGACGATGCCGTGTTTCGCCGCATGAACGATGTGGACTACCCGGTGGCCGATGTACTGCGCGGCATCGAAGCGGCTGAAAAAGTCGGGCTGGCCCCGCTGAAGGTCAATATGGTGGTCAAGCGTGGCACCAACGAGCAGGAAATTGTGCCCATGGCCCGGCATTTCCGGGGCAGCAGCGCAGTGCTGCGCTTCATCGAATACATGGACGTGGGAGCCTCCAACGGCTGGCGCATGGATGAGGTGCTGCCCTCGGCCCAGGTCATCGAGCGCATTGCCGAGCACTTTCCGCTGCAAGCTCTTGAAGCGAGTGCAGCCGGCGAAACCGCCGAGCGCTGGCGCTATGTCGATGGCGCCGGCGAGATCGGCGTCATCAGCAGCGTGACCCAGGCCTTTTGTGGCGACTGCAACCGAGCCCGCCTGTCCACCGAGGGGCAGCTTTTCCTTTGCCTGTTCGCCAGTCAGGGGCAAGACCTGCGCGGCCTGCTGCGAGGCGCCTACAGCGACGAGCAGATCAGCGGCGCAATCGCCCACATCTGGCAGGCCCGCTCCGACCGCTATTCCCAACTGAGGTCCGCCCAGGGCGCAGAGCTGCCAGCGGGGCAGCGGCGCGTCGAGATGAGCTACATCGGGGGCTAAATGCTGCAAGCAGCCGACATCACCGGCCTGGTGCTGGCCGGCGGGCAAGGCTCCCGCATGGGCGGCATCGACAAAGGCCTGCAGCCCTTTCAAGGGCAGGCGCTGGCCAGGCAGGCCTGGCAGCGCCTGGCACCCCAGGTCGGCAGCGTCGCCATCAATGCCAACCGGCATCTGCAGACCTACCGCAACTGGGGCGCACCGGTCTGGTCCGACGCGGCCGACCAGGAGGCATTTGCCGGGCCGCTGGCCGGCTTTCTCAGTGGGCTGAGCCACTGCACCAGCGACTATCTGTGTACGGTAGCGTGCGATACGCCGCTGTTTCCGCAGGATCTGGTTGCGCGGCTGGCCAAGGGCTTGCAAGAGGCGCAAGCCGACATCGCCATGGCCGCCGGGCCGGAAGGCGACGGCCGCATACGAACCCAGCCTGTGTTTTGCCTGATCAAAACCGAACTGCGCCCGGCGCTGCTGGAATTCATGCAACAGGGCGGACGAAAAATCGATGCCTGGACAGCCCGTCAGCGCAGCACAGTGGTCCGCTTCGACCTGCCGGGCGATGATCCGCGGGCTTTTTTCAATATCAATACCCTGCGCGACCTGGACCAGCTCGAAACCTTGGCCGCAAGCGCAAAGCCATGAAGAGCCTGGCCCAGATCGCAGAGGCCTTGCAAGGCTATGACCCGCAGTCCTTGCCGGTCGAGCAGGCCCTGGCCTTCCTGCAGGCTCTGGTCGAGCCCATCGCCGATACCGAAGATATTGCGCTTGCCGATGGACTGGACCGCATCCTGGCCGGCGACCTGATCAGCCCCCTGAATGTGCCGCCGCATGACAACTCGGCCATGGACGGCTATGCATTCGACGGCGCGCAGATCCAAGCCGGCAAAGACATCAGCTTGCGTGTGGTGGGCACTGCCTGGGCTGGCCGGGCCTGGCGCGGCCAGGCTGGGCCGGGGCAGTGTGTGCGCATCATGACCGGCGCCATCATGCCCGAAGGCCTGGACACGGTCTTGCCGCAAGAGCTGGCCCAACTCAGTGCCGACGGCCATCAGCTCACAGTGCCGGCCGACCGTCTGGCTGCCGGCGACAACCGGCGTTTGCAGGGCGAAGATCTGCACCTGGGCGAGACGGCCCTGCGCAGCGGCACCCGCATGGGCCCGGCCCAGCTGGGCCTGGCCGCCTCCCTGGGCCTGGAGCGCCTGCAGGTCTTGCGACGTCCGCTGGTGGCCTGCTTTTCCACCGGCGACGAAATTTTGAGCGCTGGCCAGGCACCGCGCGAAGGTGCGGTCTACGACAGCAACCGCTACACCCTGATCGGCCTGCTCCAGCGCCTGGGCTGCAGCGTGCTGGACTTAGGCCTGGTGCCGGACGACCCAGCCCGCTTGCAAGCGACTTTCGAGCACGCCGCCAGCCAGGCCGATGCCATCATCAGCTCCGGCGGCGTGAGCGTGGGCGAGGCTGACCATACCCGCGCCATGCTCCAAGGACTGGGCGAGATGGTGTTCTGGCGGGTGGCCATGCGTCCAGGCCGCCCCCTGGCCACCGGCCGCATCGCCCACCCGGCGCGCAGCCGGCCGGCCATCGTGTTTGGTCTGCCCGGCAATCCGGTGGCGGTGATGGTCACCTTCCTGGCCTTCGTGCGCCCTGCCCTGCTACAGCTGATGGGCTGCAACGTGCCGCCCAACCCACTGTTGCAGGCCCGCAGCCTGGAAAAGCTGCGCAAGAAACCGGGCCGCACCGAATACCAGCGCGGCTGGGTCAGCCGCAACGAACAGGGGCAGTTACAGGTGCGCACCACCGGCAACCAGGGCTCGGGCGTGCTTAGCTCCATGACCCAGGCCAATGGCCTGATCGTTCTGCATCACCAGCAGGCCACGGTTCAGGCCGGCGAACTGGTGGATGTGATGATGTTCGACGGCGCGATCTGAAGGCGCCGTCGAACGGCGCAAAACCGAGAGCACCGACCGAGGCTTAGGCGCCTTCGATGATCCGGATGTCGCGCACCACTGAGTTCGTTCCCAGCGCCGCCAGAGCCGCCTTGTAGCCCGGGCTCTGATACGCATCCAGGGCCGCTTGCAGGCTGTCAAACTCAATCAGCACGGTACGCATTTGCTTGCCGTGCTCCTTGACCGCAGCCGGAATGCCGCGAGCCAGGATACGGCCGCCCGCAGCGTTCAGAGCAGGGCCTGCCAACTGCGCATAGGCCTGCAAGGCCGCCTCATCATGAATGGCATGGTATTCACTGATCCAGTAGGCTTTGGGCATGACGGCTCCGTCGTTTGAAAGGGTAAGTCGGTTTATTTGGCGATCAGTTCATGGTCATGGCCAGCCTGGTCCTTGACCTCGCGCACATCGGCGCCCGGCACCGCGTCGCGGGCGAACAGCATGTACATGGTCGGCACCACGAACACGGTCAGCAGAGTACCCAGAGACATACCGCCGACGATCACCCAGCCGATCTGTGTGCGACTTTCAGCACCGGCCCCGGTGGACAGGGCCAGCGGGATGGCGCCCAGCACCATAGCGCCGGTGGTCATCAAAATCGGACGCAGACGCTGCGAAGACGCCTTGATCACCGCTTCAACGGTCTGCATACCATGCTCGCGCAACTGATTGGTGAACTCCACAATCAAGATACCGTGCTTGGTGATCAGGCCCACCAGGGTGATCAGGCCGATCTGCGAATACACATTGAGCGAGCCGCCGGACCACTTGAGCGCCAGCAGAGCACCAATCATGGACAGCGGCACCGACAGCATGATCACCATCGGATCGACGAAGCTTTCGAACTGAGCCGCCAGCACCAGGAAAATAAACAGCAAGGCCATCACAAACACCAGCGCCAGCGCGCCTTGCGATTTACGGAACTCGCGCGATGTGCCGTTCAGGTCGGTGGTATAGCCAGGCTTGAGCACCTTGGCAGCAGTCGCGTCCATAAACGTCAAAGCCTCACCCAAAGAGTAGTCGGGCGACAGGTTGGCGGTGATCGTGACCGAGCGGCGCTGGCCGAAATGGTTGAGCTCGCGCGGACTGACGGTCTCGCGTGTCTTGACCAGGGCCGACAGCGGCACCATCACATCATTGCGGGCGCGCACATTGATGTTTTCAATGTCCTGGGGCACGTCGCGGCCGCTGGCGCGGTTCTGAATGATCACATCGTATTGCTCGGCATCGCGCTTGTAGCGAGTCACCTGTCGGCCGCCGAGCGTGGTTTCCAGGGCCCGTGCCACCACATCGACGCTCACGCCCATGTCGGCCGCCTTATCCCGGTCAATGACAATGCGCAACTCGGGCTTGTTCAGACGCAGATCGATGTCGGGCTGAACAATGCCCGGATTCTTGGCCATCTCGTCAAGGAACTGGCGCGCTACCCGACTCAAGTTCTCATAGCTGTCCGAGGTCTGAATCACGAAGTTGATCGGCCGCTCGCGAAAGCCCTGTCCGAGCGACGGCGGGGTGATGGCGAAGGCGTTGATACCGGCCAGCCCGCTGAACTTCGGGCCCAGTTCCCGCGCAATCTGCAGCGTGGTGCGGTCTCGTTTTTCCCACTCGACGGCTCTGTAGACCACCGTACCTTGCGAGACGGTCGGGTTGCCCAGGTTGGCAAAAATCCGGTCGAACTCAGGGTATTGTGAGCCCATGCGCTCCAAGATGCGGGCATAGCGATCGGTGTAATCAATGGTCGATCCGTCAGGCGCATTGATGGTCGCCAGGATCGTGCCGCGGTCCTCCAGCGGCGCAAGTTCAGACTTCATCGTCGGCCAAACCGCAGAAATTCCCCAGCCGGCTACGGCCATAACCACCAAAATCAGCCAACGCGCCTGCAAGAAAAATCCAATCAGCCCACCCGCAGCGCCGCCGCCAGCTGGCCTCCAGCGGGCCAGCAAAATCCAGCGCAGTACGCCACCGTAGCCATTGGACAGCCCGGTCAACAAGCGCTCCATACTCCGGTCGAACAAATTAGGCTTGGGATTGTGCTTGAGCAGCTTGGAACACATCATGGGCGTGAGCGTGAGCGCCACAAAACCCGATACCAACACCGCCCCCGCCAAGGCCAGCGCAAATTCGATGAACAGACGCCCGGTTCGCCCCGGCGTGAACGCCAGCGGCGCGTACACCGCCACCAGCGTCATGGTCATGGAGATCACCGCAAAGGAAATCTCTCGGGCGCCTTTGATGGATGCTGAAAAGGGATCCATGCCCTCTTCAATATGCCGAAAGATATTCTCCAGCATCACGATCGCGTCATCGACCACCAGGCCAATGGCCAACACCAGGGCCAGCAGCGTCAAGGTGTTGATGGTAAAGCCCGCCAGCGCCATCATCGCGAAGGTGCCGATCAGCGCCACCGGAATCGTGACGATGGGAATCAACGAAGCCCGGAGAGTGCGAAGGAATACAAAAATCACCAGCGCAACCAAAACCACCGCCTCCGCAATCGTCCTATAGACGTTCTTGATGGAGCGGTCGATGAAAAGCGAGTTGTCGTTGGCCACCTCGATACTGATATCACCCGGCAGGTCGGCCTTGAGCTTGGGAATCATGTCCCGAACGCCCTGGGCCAACTGCAAGGGATTGGCAGTAGCCTGGCGGATCACACCCGCCGAGATCGCCAGCCGACCATTCAGACGCGCGGTGCTGCGGGTATCGGCCGGACCCTCCTCAATGCGAGCCACATCGCGCAGCTTGACCGGAAAGCCATTGACCACACGCACCACGATGTCGCCAAACTGCCCTGGGCGGTTCAGGTCGGTCTGCGAGGTGACACTGAATTCACGCTGGGTCGACTCGATGCGCCCAGCCGGCACATCCAAGTTATTGCGGCGCACCGCGTCTTCGATGTCCTGCGTGGTCAAACGGTAGCCGGCCATGCGATCGGGGTCCAACCAGACCCGCATCGCGTACTTGCGTTCACCAAAAATACGGACATCCGCTACACCCGTGACGGTCTGCAGGCGCGGCTTGACCACCCGGTTGACCAGGTCGTTGATCTGCAGCGGATTGAGCACATCACTGCTAAAGGCCAGCCAGACCACCGGAAAGGCGTCGGCCTCCACCTTCGCAATGACCGGCTCATCGATCGACAGTGGCAGACGGTTGCGCACCCGCGCAGTGCGATCACGCACCTCGGCGGCAGCCGCATCCGCGTCCTTTTCCAGCCTGAAACGCACAGAAATCTGACTCTGCTCGGCCCGGCTGATCGAGGTGATCACATCAACCGCATCGATGCCTGCAATGGAATCTTCGAGCGGCTTGGAAACCTGGCTCTCGACCACTTCGGCCGACGCGCCCGGGTATCTGACGGTGACCGTGACCACCGGCTCGTCGATCTTCGGATACTCACGAACCGACAGCTTGTTGAAACTGACCGCCCCGATCAGCACGACCAGCAGGGACAACACCGTCGCAAAAACCGGCCGCCGTATGGAAATTTCAGGCAAAAGCATGGTGGAGGTTTCCTATTGCTGAGACGGTGAAGGCTCCGACAGATGACGCAGCGCTGGGGATCGAAATGCCCGACTCAGGTCGGTCCGGGGCCGCTGCGGCGTGCGGGGACTGCAGCAGGAGCGGCAGGACTGGCGGCAGGGCCTGCCGGGCGGGCTGCCCCACGGCCTGATCCGTCGAGGGCCACCAGGCAGGGATCCGGACCCTGCAAGGGCGGCAGGTTGGCCGCTGGACGACCCGCTGGTGGACGCCCGGGGCCGCCAGCGGCTGGGCCAGCCCCCGAAGGCGCTGCACCCGCAGCAGCCCCTGGACCACCCGGGGCACCCGGAGCACCACCTGGGCCACCTGGGCCACCTGGGCCACCGCGGCCCGCGCCTTCGATCACCCGTACCACCGTACCATCGCGCTGCAAGCGCTGCTGGCCAGCTACCACCACGGTATCACCCACCGCCACGCCGTCGAGCAATTCGACCTTGCCTGGGGTGCGCATACCGACCTTGACCTCAACCCGCTGAGTCACCGGTCCCTCCGGACTGTCGACCAAGCGAATCACAAACTGCCGCGACCCCTGAGGCACGATGGCCTCCTCGGGCACCACCCGCGCCTTGTCCCGGGTGCTGAAATTGGTAGCCACCCGGGCAAACATACCCGGGCGCAGTTGCATGCGACGGTTGTCGATGCATGCGCGCACGCCCAGCGAGCGCCCGTTGGCGTCAATCAAGGGGTCGATGGCCTGCACCACCGCAGAAAATTTTCGCCCTGGCACCGCATCGACCTCCACTTCGGCCCGCTGGCCGGCTCGAAGCCGCGTCTGAAACCGCTCGGGCAGCCGGTAGTCCACATAGACCGCGTCCATGTCTTCCAGGTTCACCACATCGGCGCCGTCTTTCAGGTAGTCACCCAGGTTGATCGAGCGTATGCCCACGGTGCCATCGAAGGGCGCCAGAATCTTGAGTCGGTCGGCCGTGGCCTTGGCCAGAGCCAGCTTAGCCTGAGCCACTTCAAGGCTGGCGCCGCTTTCATCGACGGTCCGCCGGCTGATGAAGTTTTGCTCCACCAACTCCTTGTTGCGGTTAAAGTTAACTTGCGCGATCGACAGTTCTGCCTGGGCCTGCTTGACCTGGGCCTGCGCGAGCTGGTCGTCGAGTTGGATCAGCAGCTGCCCGCGGCTGACCCGCTGCCCGTCACGAAAATTGACTTGGGTAATGCGTCCGCTCACCTCGGGGCGCACCATGATGTTCTGACGCGAACGCAGGCTACCGGTGGCCTGAGCCTCGTCGACCAGCTTGACCTGCTCTACCTTGGCCACCTCGACCGCAGGCTTGCCACCCCCACCGCCTGGTCCTCCCGCAGCGCGAGGGCCTGAGGCAGCGCCCGTCGGGGCTGCCGCCACCGGCGCATCGCCAGACGGGGACTTTTGACCGTGGTTCTGAAACCACCAGGCACCGCCGCCTGCGACAACGATGAGGATCAGGGCCACGGCCCGAACCACGGTTTTGGAAGCCATCTCTACGCCTCAGAGCTAAGCCGACACCCTTCCTGAAGGAAGACTGCGCCGGCAACAATTGAACAACTTAGCAATGTAACAGCAGCCGATCAAGTCCGTGCGAGGCGCACCCCGGGATTTCCCAGGAACGCACATAGGTAATTCCACGAATGAGCAGCCTGAGGCTGGCCCGCCGATCCTCACAGGCCCACAATTCCTGGGCGCGCCAGCAGCACAAAAGCCGCCGCCTACACTGCCCGCCATGCAAGCTTTTGACGTCATCATCGTTGGCGCCGGCGCGGCCGGGCTGTTTTGTGCAGCCCAGGCCGGCCGGCTCGGGCTGCGGGTGCTGCTGATCGATCACAGCGCCAAGGTGGCCGAAAAAATCCGGATCTCCGGCGGCGGGCGCTGCAACTTCACCAACACCGGCACCAGCGCACAGCAATTTTTAGGCGAAAACCCCCACTTCTGCCGCTCGGCGCTTTCACGCTACACGCCGCAAGACTTTATCGATCTGGTGCGCGAGCATCGCATCGCCTTCCATGAAAAGCACAAGGGCCAGCTGTTTTGTGACCGGTCAGCCGAAGACATCATCACCATGCTGCTGGCCCTGTGCGAGGCCGGCCAGGTGGAGCGCTGGCAGCCCTGCTCGGTTGGCGCTGTCGAACACAGCCTGGGCCGCTACCGCTTGCAGACCGAGCGCGGAGCGGTAGAAGCGGCGCAACTGGTGATCGCCACCGGCGGCCTGTCCATTCCAAAGATCGGCGCCACCGACTGGGGCTACCGCATCGCCCGCCAGTTTGACCTGCGGCTGATTGAGCCCCGGCCGGCCCTGGTGCCCCTGGTGTTCGAAGGCAGCCCCTGGGCGCCCTACAGCAGCCTGGCGGGCCTGGCCCTGCCCGTGCGCATCAGCACCCCAGTGGCGGGCAAAAAAGGCCGGCAGGTGTTTGACGAGGATCTGCTCTTTACCCACCGCGGCCTGAGCGGCCCGGCGGTCCTGCAGATTTCGAGCTACTGGCGCACTGGCGCACCGATCGCGGTCGACCTGGCACCGGCCTGGGACAAAGCCGAGGCATTGCAAGCGCAGCTGCTGGAGACCAAAGCCCGCTCGCGCAAGCTGGTCAGCAACGAACTGGGGGCTTTGCTGCCAGCCCGGCTGGCCGAGGCCTGGGCCAGCGCCGACAGCCGGCTGCAACAACCCATCTGCGACGTGCCCGACAAGGCCTTGGCCGCCCTGGCCCAGGCTCTGACGCACTGGGAGCTGCGGCCCAGCGGCACCGAGGGCTACCGCAAGGCCGAAGTGACCGCCGGCGGCGTCGATACCCGCGACCTGTCGTCCCAGACGCTGGAGAGTCGGCAAGCGGGCTTGTATTTCATCGGCGAGGTGGTCGATGTGACCGGCTGGCTCGGCGGCTACAACTTCCAGTGGGCCTGGGCCAGTGCCCACGCCTGCGCGCAGGCTCTGGTCGAACGCCGGGCCGCGCTGGCCTGAGCGGCCGCCTGCCCCGAGCGCGCGGCGCACCGCCTGCTATACTCTCGGGCTTTGCTAGCAAACCCGCGCCTACAAGGATCCTGATCAGATCCCCCGCGGCGCACCCTTGGGACCCATCAATGACCACCATCCGTGTAAAAGACAACGAGCCTTTCGACGTGGCCCTGCGCCGCTTCAAGCGCACCATTGAAAAGCTCGGCCTGCTGACCGACCTGCGCGCCCGCGAGTTCTACGAGAAGCCGACGGCCGAGCGCAAGCGCAAAAAAGCAGCGGCAGTCAAGCGCAACTACAAGCGCATCCGCTCGATGCAGTTGCCCAAGAAGTTGTACTGATGCAGGGGCGGCTCCGGCCGCCGAGCAAAGTGCCAACCCAGCCCGCTCGAGGACGCTCCAGCGGGCTTTGTTTTTTCCCCACCGGAGACCCGCCATGGCCCTGAAAGAACAGATCAACGAAGACATGAAGACCGCCATGCGCGCCCGCGACAGCGAGCGCCTGGCCACCATACGCCTGCTGATGGCAGCGCTAAAGCAAAAAGAGGTCGACGAGCGCATCGTGCTTGACGACGCTGCCGTGATCGGCATCGTCGACAAGCTGATCAAGCAGCGCAAAGACTCGATCGAGGCTTTCCGCAAGGCCGAGCGCCATGACCTGGCCGACAAGGAAGAGGCCGAGATGAAGGTGCTGCAAGGCTATTTGCCGGCGCGCATGAGCGCCCAAGAGGTGAGCGACGCGGTACGCGCCCTGGTGGCCAGCCTGGGCGCCAGTGGTCCCGGCGACATGGGCAAGGTGATGGCTGCCGCCAAGGCGCAATTGGCCGGCAAGGCCGATATGGGCCAGGTATCAGCGGCCGTCAAAGCCGCCCTGGCCGGCTGAGCCTTAAGCGAGCGGTGCGCCGCTCAGACCAGAATCAGGACGGTACCCATCACCGCCATGGCCGAGCCGACCCAGGCCCCCAGTGCGGGGCGGCGGCGGTAAATCATCCACAGCAGCGGCAAGAGCAGCACCGGCGAGATCGAGGACATGATGCTCACCAGGTTCGCCTGTCCGGTGCGCAGCGCCACCAAAATCAAAGTCATCCCCAGGGCCATCGCCACTACGCCGCTGGCGCCGGTTGCCAGCACCAGCCGAGTCGTCAGGGGCTGCAATAGGCGCGACTGCCCTACACCGCCCCAGAGCAAGACCAGGTGGGCCACGAAAGCGGTGGTGGTGCGTATGGCAGACGCTGACACCGCGTCGACACCGGTGCTCATCAAAGGCTTGATCATCAAGGTAGCCACCGCCTGACACAAGGCGGCCAGCAAACCCAGGGCCACGCCGACAGCCAACGTACCCCGGGTGTCTTCCCAGCGGTGACTCTCATCGGCGCGGCGACCCCAGGCGATAGCCACCATCACACCCGAAACCAACAGTGCGCTACCCACCAGGGTCCAGCCCCAAAGTGTCTCCCCCAGCAGCGGCCAAGCCAGGAGCGCAGAAAACAGCGCATGGGTCGCAAACAAAATGCCGCAGCGTCGGGGTCCGAGCCGGTTCATGCAGGCGAACAAGGCGGAATCACCGACAAAAATACCAATCAGCCCCGACAACACGAGCACGCCGATGGCCTGCATGTCCAGGCCACGCCCATGCCCCCACACAGCCGCGATGGCCCAGAGCATGCACATGGCAAAAAACAAGCGCCAGCGGCTAAAGGCAAAAGCCCCCATCTGACTGGCGGCATGGGCCGACAGCACGCTGCCCGTCGCCCAACACAGGGCCGCAAGCGCAGCCAGCAGTTCAGCGCGCATCGGCGCCTCAGCTACCGGCGACCTTCATGCGCTCAATGAGTACCGAGCCTACCGTCTTGGCGCCGTAGTTGTAGGCATCTGCGCCTATGGCCACGATGCCCATGAACATGTCCTTCATGTTGCCGGCAATGGTGATCTCCTCGACCGGATAGGCAATGCGACCGCCCTCCACCCAAAAACCGCTGGCACCGCGCGAATAGTCGCCGGTGACAGGGTTGACGCCTTGACCCATCAGTTCGGTCACGAACAAACCGGTGCCCAGCTTGCGCAGCATGGCGTCCAGGTTGTCACCCGGGCGAGTCAGCCGACTGCTCATCACCAAATTGTGCGAGCCCCCAGCATTGCCGGTGGTGCGCATGTCCAGCTTGCGCGCCGAATAGGTGCTTAGGAAATACCCCTGAACCACACCGGCGTCGACCACCTTGCGGGCTCGGGTGCTCACCCCTTCTTCGTCAAAGGGCGCGCTACCCTTGCCCTTGCGCACATGCGGGTCCTCGCTGATGTCGATATGGGACGGCAGCACCGCCTGACCCAGACTATCGAGCAAGAAGCTGCTCTTGCGGTAGAGCGAGCCGCCGCTGGTGGCCTGTACATAGGCGCCCAGCAGCCCAGCGGCCAGGGGCGACTCGAACAGCACCGGGCATTCGGTGGTGGCAATCTTGCGACCATTGAGGCGCGCCAAAGCCCGCTCGGCCGCATAACGCCCGACCACGCGGGCGCTGGCCAACTCGCGCGCATCGCGCATCGAGCTGTACCAGGCGTCGCGCTGCATGCCCTCGCCCACCCCGGCGATCGGCGCTACCGACAGGCTGTGGCGCGAGGAGGCATAGCCGCCTCGGAAACCACGGCTGTGAGCGCTGAAAAAATGGCTTTGCTGGGCCGACACGCCGGCGCCTTCGCTGTTGGTGATCAGGCCGCTGGTGGCCAGCGCCGCCGCCTCACATTCGAGGGCCAGCTCAGCCGCCTGCTCTGCGGTGATCGCCCAGGGATGGCACAGATCGAGCTCGGGTGGATTTTTGGCAATGTCATCCTGATCGGGCAGGCCAGCAGCCGGATCGCTGGCGGTAAAGCGAGCGATGTCGTAGGCGGCCTGCACGGTCGCCTCAATGGCCGCCGCCGAAAAATCGCTGGTTGAAGCATTGCCTCTCTTTTGACCCAGATAAACGGTAATGCCCAGGGACTTGTCGCGGTTGCGCTCCACATTCTCTAGCTCGCCCTTGCGAACGCTGACCGAAAGCCCACAGCCCTCTGAGGCTTCGGCAGCGGCGTCACTGGCACCGAGCTTGCGCGCATGGCTCAGGGCGCTGTCGACCAGTTGTTCGAAAAATTTGCGGCTGTAAGCAAAGCCGCTGTCGGCACGGGAGGTGTTTTTTTTCACGAAAGTAGAGTCCTTAGGAGGACAACTATGATACCCAGCCCAGGCCGCCGAGCCGATAGACCGCTGCCATAGCCCCACCATGCCCCGCAAACTCCAAAAAGGCTACTTTGTCCGAGGCCAGTTCGTCGCTGAAGGCAGCGAGCTCGACCTCGAACTCAAGCGCGAACTCAAAGGTGGCGTTCAAGTCAGCAAAACCGACCTCAAACGCGAGAGCGCCGAACTGCAGGCCCTGGGCGAGCAATTGCTGGGACTGCGCGCTGCTTTGTTCGAGCCCCTGGGCCTGTCCGACAAGCTGGTCGACGCGGTGACCGAGGCCAGGCGCATCACCAATTTCGAGGGCAAGCGCCGTCAGATGCAGTTCATCGGCAAGCTCATGCGCCAGCTCGACGAGGACAGCCTGCAGGCCGTGCGCGAGGCCTTGCAGGTGCAGCAGCACGGCAGCGCGCAAGAGGCTGCAGCCCTGCACCAGGCTGAGGGCTGGCGCGACCGGCTGATCGCCGACGATGCTGCCGTGGGTCAGTGGCTGAGCGCCTACCCCAGCACCGATTCTCAGCAGCTGCGCGCCCTGGTGCGCCAGGCCCGCAAAGACGCCCAACCCGAAAAGCCCGGCCTGGCCCCGCGCCACGGCCGGGCCTACCGAGAGATTTTTCAACTGGTCAAGGAGCAGCTGATTCATGCCTGATTTCGATCCGGTGCGGATAGGCATCGTCTCGGTGAGCGACCGCGCCTCCAGTGGCGTCTACGAAGACAAAGGCCTGCCAGCCCTCAAGGGCTGGCTGGGCGCAGCGCTGCACAACCCCCTGACTTTTGAAGAACGCCTGATCCCTGACGAGAAGGACCGCATCAGCCAGACTCTGATCGAGCTGGTCGACGCTGGCTGCGCTCTGGTGCTGACCACCGGCGGCACCGGCCCGGCCCTGCGCGACGTGACGCCCGAGGCCACCCTGGCGGTGGCACACAAGGAAATGCCGGGCTTTGGCGAGCAGATGCGGCAGATCAGCCTGAAGTTCGTCCCCACCGCCATCTTGTCGCGCCAGGTGGCGGTGATCCGCAAGACCAGCCTGATCATCAATCTGCCGGGGCAGCCTAAGTCCATCCAGGAAACGCTCGAGGGCCTGAAAGACGCCCAAGGCCAGGCCCTGGTGCCCGGGATCTTCGCGGCCGTGCCCTACTGCATAGACCTGATCGGCGGGCCCTATCTGGAAACCCGCGACGAGGTCTGCAAGGCCTTTCGGCCCAAGAGTGCGGTGCGACCGCCGCGCTGACCCAGAACGTTTGGCAGACGGGGCTCTGTACGAGTGCAGCCCACCACCCCATCATCGAGACCGCAGTGACCCAGTAGGAGATGCCGCCTCGGCGCGATAGGCTTTCGATCAGGCGCTGCATCGCCGCGAGGGCGCGGCTCCCACAAGCATTGCCGCGGCCGATGTGATCTCCCACAGCCATTACCGAGGCCGATGTGATCTTGTAGGAGCGCCGCCCTCGGCGCGATCTGGGCCTCGAAGGCCAGTTGTTGCTCGATCGTCCGCCGCATCGCCGCGAGGGCGCGGCTCCCACACTATCTCTGGACTTTGAGTTGGAGATGGCTTTTTTAAAGCCGGCGCATCGCCTCTACTTACCCACCATCTGACTGAGCTTGTCGGCCTGGAAGTTTTCCTGGCGAGCCGCATCGACGGGAACACAGTCGCGCTGCTGCTGGGAGAGCTTTTCGATGGCCTGCCACAGCAGGGCAATCTGATGCTCCTGCGACGAAGCGTTGTCGATCAGACCGCGCATGGCCTGCGACAGCGGATCGTCGCTTTGCGTCACACCGTAGGCCGAAAAGCCCATCTGGCTGGCCGCCTGCTCGCGTCGCACGTCGGCGTCGGCCTGAATGATGCGCGCCGGGTTGCCGACCGCTGTGGCGCCGGCCGGCACCGGCTTGACCACCACCGCGTTCGAGCCGATGCGGGCGCCCTCGCCCACCTCAAAACCGCCTAGCACCTGAGCGCCGGCACCCACCACCACATTACGCCCCAGCGTCGGATGGCGCTTGGCGCCCTTGTACAGCGAGGTGCCGCCCAGGGTCACGCCCTGGTAGATGGTGCAGCCGTCACCGATCTCGGCGGTCTCGCCCACCACCACGCCCATGGCATGGTCAAAAAATACCCGTTCGCCGATGCGTGCGCCGGGGTGAATTTCAATGCCGGTCAAAAAACGCGAGATGTGCGAGACAAAACGCCCCAGCCACTTCAGCCCATGGGTCCAGCACCAGTGGGCCAGACGGTGCATCATCACTGCGTGCAGGCCCGGGTAGCAGGTCAGCACCTCGAAGACCGAGCGCGCCGCCGGGTCGCGCTCGAGGATGCATTGAATATCTGATCGCAGACGGGTGAACATAGGTGCTCAGTCTAACGGCGAAGGCGCAGCACCAGGGCCCTTGGCTTTGCGCATGGCATTCGCAATGCCGCGCAAAATGTGAATTTCTTGCAAACTCAACTTGGCCCGGTTGAATATCTGGTTCAGGCGCGGCATCAGCTTTTTGGGCGCGGCCGGATCCAGAAAACCGATGTCCATGAGCCCCTGCTCCCAATGCGCCAGCATGGCCTCGACCTGGGCAGCATCGGCCAGCTCCGCCACAGGCGCTGCCGGCGCAACCGGAAACGCACCCAATTG
>JBILDR010000094.1:0-12361 GCA_044352515.1 Polaromonas sp. | reverse complement strand
TCTGGAATGGGTGTGGGCGCTGCGCCCTCGCAGCGATCGGGCCTTCACTCAAGCACTGAGCCTGCTCGAAGGCCGCATCGCGCCGAGGCGGCACTCCCACATGAGCCCACCCAGCTCTGGAATGGGTGTGGGAGCTGCGCCCTCGCAGCGATCGGGCCTTCACTCAAGCACTGAGCTTGCTCGAAGGCCGCATCGCGCCGAGGGCGGCGCTCCCACATGAGCCCACCCAGCTCTGGAATGGGTGTGGGAGCTGCGCCCTCGCAGCGATCGGGCCTTCACTCAAGCACTGAAGCTGCTCGAAGGCCGCATCGCGCCGAGGCGGCGCCCCATAAACTCAGCATCGAAGTCGGCCATTGAAGCCAATCAGCAAACAACACACTGCCATTGCCTATAGTGCCGCCATGTGCGCCCACTACGAGACCGTTCATCAGCCGGCGCGGCTGCGCCAGTACTTTGGCGTCGAGCTGCCGCCACAGGCGCTGCGGCGCGACATCTGGCCGGGCTATCTCAGCAGCTTCATTGTCCAAGGTGGCGATGAAAGCTTGCAGACGCGCCTGGGTTGCTTTGGGCTGATTCCCCACTGGGCCAAAGACGCGAAGATCGCGCGCCAGACGTATAACGCGCGCAGCGAGACGGTGACCGAAAAACCGAGCTTTCGCGACGCTTGGCGGGCTGCGCGCCATTGCATTGTTCCGATGGAGAGCTTCTTCGAGCCCGACTGGCGCAGCGGCAAGGCGGTGCCCACCCGCATAGGCCGCGCTAGCGGCCAGCCCCTGGGCGCTGCTGGCCTGTGGTCGCGCTGGCAGGACGCAAAAGGCCAGGAGCTGTTCAGCTTTACCCTGCTGACCGTCAACGCCGATGCCCATCCCTTCATGCGCCAGTTCCATAAAGCCGACGACGAAAAACGCATGATCGTGTTGCTGCCGCCCGAGCAATACCCGGCTTGGCTGCAGGCCGATGCGGCCCAATCCTCGGCATTCCTGGCAATCCAGCCGCCTGAAGATCTGGTCAGCACGGCGCCGCAGGCCGAAGCTGCAGAGCAAGATTCACGCGGCCGCTCTGGCGACCTCTTCGCAAGCTCTTGAGTGCGCGCCTGCACGGGCTCTTGAATCTGGCCGCAGCGTACCTAAGTGCAGACCATGCGGCCGGATAGTCGGCCGCTCCAACCAGGAGTCAGACATGAACGCACTGATGGCACGCTCGAGCCTCTTCGACGATTTTTTCAAAGACTATTCCAGCGGCTACCTCGTCAGGCCGCTGCAGGGTCAAGCACGGTCTGGCCCGATCCGCCTGGACGTCAAGGACGAGGGCTCGGCCATCGTGATCAACGCCGACCTGCCCGGCGTAAAGAAGGAAGACATCCATGTGCATGTGCAAGACAGCGTGGTCACCCTGAGCGCGACTTTGGGCTCCAAAGATGCCGAAGGCGCAACGGGCAAGTTGCTGCACAGCGAACGCTATGACGGCGCGCTCTCGCGCACCCTGAGCCTGCCTTGCGATGTCGACGAAGAGCGCTCAAGCGCCAAGTATGAAGACGGCGTGCTCACCTTGACGCTACCCAAGGCCAAGGCCGAGCGCGGCGCCCGCTTGCAGGTGCAGTAAGGCCAGCGCCCCTAAAGGCTCAGTCTAGGCTGATCTTGGCGTAGGCGGCCACCTGCTTCCACTGCGCCAGATCGGCCTGCATGAAGGCAGCCAGGCCTTTGGCATTGGCCCAGGCCGGTTCAGCACCGGCCTTGGCCATCGCCGCCTTGACCTCGGCCTGCGCGGCCACCCGCTCGAGCGCCTGCTCCAACTTTTGCTGTACCGGCGCGCTCAGGCCGGCGGGTGAGGCCAGACCAAACCAGGCAAACACCTGATAGCCCTTCATGCCAGCCTCTTCCATGGTGGGCACATTAGGTAAGGTAGCACTGCGCTGTGGCGTGGTCACGGCCAGCGCCTTGATCTTGCCGCTTTGGATCAGCCCCAGGGCCGAGGGCAGGTTGTCGAACATCATCTGGACCTCACCGGCCATGAGCGCGCTCAGACCGGCGGCGGCGCCCCGGTAAGGGATGTGGGTGACGAACACCGCAGCTTGGCTCTTGTAAAGCTCTGCGCTCAGATGCAGCGAAGTGCCCTGCCCGTTCGATGCGTAATTGAGCTGGCCCGGCTTGGCCTTGGCCTGGGCCGTCAGCTCGGCCACGGTGTTGATCCCCGATGCCGGATGGACCATCAACACATTGGGCACCCGGCCCAGCAGGGCCAGTGGTGCGATCTGCTCGGGCTTGTAAGGCAGCTTGGCATACAGGGCCGGGCTGATGGTCAGCGGCGGCGAGGCCATCAGCAGGGTGTAGCCGTCGGGCGCGGCACGCGCTGCCTCGGCCGCCCCGAGGTTGCCGCCCGCGCCTGGCTTGTTGTCGATGACCACAGGCTGCCCCAACTCCTGCGCCAGGCGCGGCGCCACCAGGCGCGCCATGTTGTCAATCAGGCCGCCCGGTGGGAACGGCACCACCAGGCGTATCGCTCGCTCAGGCCAGGCTTGCGCATGCACCGGGGTGGACAAAACGGCAAAAGCGGCCATGGCGAAGACGGCTGCAAAACGGCGATTTAGGATCATGAGGCGTACTCTGAAAAAGTGAATGCGCCATCCTAGGGGGCCAGCCCGCGCCGCGCATCAGGGCGAATACCCGGCTCGCCTGGCCGTAGCTGCTCAAGCCCGGCGCGCCCTGCGTTCCTGCCAAAGGTACAAGCCTATGGCCACCAGCAGCGCTGCGCCCCAGGCGCTCACGTATGCGGTGAGCGCTCCGGTCCGCTCCAGCATCGCCCCCAGCGTCGAGAAAAAAGCCACAAAGCCAAACAGCCCGCGCAAAAAACCGCGAATCAGGGCTGCGGTGGCTGCCGCGCCGTGACGCGGCAGGGTAAAAGCCGGCAAGACACTGCCGGTGATGGGCACGGCCAACAGCAGGCCTATCCAGGCCGCCGGTGCCAGCCCGGCGCTGCGCACAATCAGCCAGGCCACCAGCATGGCCGCCAGCACACGGCAAGCCAATTCCAAGGGCGAAATCGCCACCGGTGCGGGGCGCACATGAAGGCGCGGCATCAGGGCCTGGCCCAGCACGAGGGCCAGCAGGGCCAGCGGGGGCGAGGACCAGGCCGGCATTTGCAGCAGGGGCAAAGCCAGCCCCGCTGAAAAGAAGGCCGCATTAGCGAGCAGCAGCCCGAGCCACCAGGGCCCGCGCACCGAGGTCCAAGCGAAGGTCAGCAGATGCGCCACCGTGGCGGGCAGACACACCAAAGTGGCCGAGGCAATGCCCTGGACCTCCTGCACCGGCGCTGCGAGCAAAACGAAGCCGGCGATCGGCCCGGCAATCATGGGCAGGCCGCCGAGCGTGCCCCCCACCGCATGGCCAAAGCGCCGCGCGGCCAGCGATGACAGCAGGACCGAGGCGGCCACCAGCAGGAGTTTGAGCCACATACTTGTCAGCCGAGTCTAAGCCGCGCCCTCAGGCGGCCCGCTCTGGCGCCCCCAGCCGCAGTGAGACACGCCGCCCCAGCTCGCGCAAAGTAGCGGCCTGCCAGCCCTCGGGCGACAAATCAAGCTGGGCGCTCGGGCCCATGGCGGCGATGGCCAGCGCCAGCCGCCCAAAGCCATCGAACACGGGCACGGCCATGGCACGGATACCGGGCATCAACTCCTCATTGACTTGGCTCAGGCCGAGGTCGCGAATGCGCAGCAGTTCCTTGTGAAACGCGGGGTCCTCCCAAGCCTGCGGCTCGCCCTGGCTGGCGAGCGCCGCCTGGACCACCTCGGAGGGCATATAGGCCGCAAATACCTTGCCGGTGCCGGTATGGCGCAACGAGGCAGGGATGCCGTGGCGCATGCTCACATTGACCGCCCGCGGCCCCTCTTCCACCCGCACGATGATCGGGCCGCTACCGCCCCAGACGGCAGCCGAAACCGTCACACCCAGAGCCTGGGCCAGGGCCGGCAACTCGGCGATGGTCAGCCGCACCGGATCGACCTGCTGCAGGCTGATCAGCCCCAGCTGCACCGCCAACTGCCCCAGGCCGTAATGGCCAGAGACCGGGTCCTGCTCGATCAGACCAAGCTTGCCAAAGCTCACCAGGTAAGGGTGGGCCTTGGCCGGTGTCATGCCGGCCTCGCGCGCCAAGTCCTTGAGCGCCATGCGCCGGCCCGAGCGCACCAGGGCCTTGAGCAATTGCCCACCCACCTCCACACTTTGGATGCCGCGCGAGGTGCGCGCGCCCGCGGTGCCGGCTTGCTCATCCGATGGGTTCAACATGCGGGGCATTGTGATCTCTCAGGGGTGCAAAGAATGCCATGTTATGGTTTACCCTTATGAAATTGATTTGACCTGAGCAAACTTGAAGATGAAAATTACATCACAGGATCAAATGAATTTGTCCAAAGCAAATTTGGAACGCCATGAGTACAAAAACCTTCGCCTCGGCCGCTGACCTCGATGAAAAGAAGGTCAGTTTCGACAAGCTCTCGGACCATGCTTATGCCTACACCGCCGAGGGTGACCCCAATACCGGGGTGATCATCGGCGACGACGCGATCATGGTGATCGACACCCAGGCCACGCCAACCATGGCGCAGGACGTCATCCGGCGCATACGGCAGGTCAGCGACAAGCCGATCAAATACGTGCTGCTCAGCCACTACCACGCGGTGCGGGTGCTTGGCGCCAGCGCCTACCAGCCTGAGCACATCATCGCCAGCGAAGACACCTACGATTTGATCGTCGAGCGCGGCGAATTCGACAAGGCCAGCGAGATCGGCCGCTTTCCGCGCCTGTTTCGCGACGTCGAGAGTGTGCCGCCGGGCCTGACCTGGCCGACCCTGACCTTCACCGGCAAGATGACGCTGTGGCTGGGCTCGCTCAAGGTCGAGTTGCTGCAACTCGGCCGGGGCCACACCAAGGGCGATACCGTGGCTTGGCTGCCAGACGAGCAAATCCTATTTAGCGGCGACTTGGTCGAGTTCGATGCCACCCCCTATGCGGGTGACGCCTATCTGCGCGACTGGCCGCAGACCCTGGAGCGCATCGCCGCGCTTGAGCCCCACAAGCTGGTGCCCGGGCGCGGCGCCACGTTGCAGACCCCCGAGCAGGTGCAGGCCGGCCTGGCCGGTACCCGCAACTTCATCAGCGACCTGTACAGCCAGGTTCGGGCCGGTGCCGAACGCGGCGAGGACCTGCGCAAGGTCTATGAGCGCACCTTCGCCGCCTTGGAGCCCAAGTACGGCCACTGGGTCATCTTCAAGCACTGCATGCCATTTGACGTGACCCGCGCCTACGACGAAGCCACCGCCTACCCGGACCCGCGCATCTGGACGGCTGAGCGGGACATGGCCATGTGGCAGGCGCTCGAGGGCTGAAGGCGGGACCAAGCACTAGGAGCTGGCATGGACATCGAACGCATTCACCATGTGGCCTACCGCTGCAAGGACGCCAAGCAAACCGTGCAGTGGTACGAGCAGCATCTGGACATGAAGTTCGTGCTGGCGATCGCCGAAAACCAGGTCCCTTCGACCAAGGCGCCCGACCCTTACATGCATGTCTTCCTGGATGCAGGCCATGGCAACGTGCTGGCTTTTTTTGAGCTGCCGAATTCGCCGCAGATGGGGCGTGACCCCAACACCCCGGCCTGGGTGCAGCACATCGCCTTCAAGGTGGGCAGCCTCGCGCAGCTGGAGCAGACCCGAGACCGACTGCAGGCCGCAGGCATTGAGGTGATCGGGCCGACCGACCACACTTTGTTCAAGAGCATTTATTTTTTCGACCCTAACGGCCACAGACTGGAGCTGGCCTGCGACATCGGCACGCCCGAGATGTATCAGCGGCTCGACGAGGTCAAGTGGGCCATGCTCGACGAATGGGCACAAACACGCCGGGCGCCACAGCACGCGGCCTGGATGCACCACAGCGAATTGGCACCAGCCGAGCGCTAAAAAGACCCGCAGCGTTGCGCCATGCTCAATACCTACCGCTACCCCAGCTTTGAATACCGCCGCAGCGCCGAGCAGGCCAGCGCTCAGACGCTGTGCCATCCGGTGGTCATCATCGGCGCCGGACCGGTCGGTCTGAGCCTGGCCCTGGACTGCGCCGCCCGCGGCCTGCAGGTGGTGGTACTCGATGACAACAACACCGTCAGCGTGGGCTCACGCGCGGTCTGCTACGCCAAGCGCACGCTGGAGATCTGGGACCGCTTGGGCCTGGGCCAGAAGTTGGCCCAGCAGGGCATACAGTGGCAGGTGGGCAAGGTGTTTTTCCGCGATGAGCAGGCCTACCAATTCGACCTGCTGCCGCAGGCCCAGCACAAGATGCCGGCCATGATCAACCTGCAGCAATACCACCTGGAAGAACAACTCGTGCAGGCCTGCCAACAGGCCCCGGGGGTCGACCTGCGCTGGAAGCACAGGGTCACCGATTTAGAGCAGGACGACAGCCGCGTGACCTTGACGGTCAGCACCCCCGACGGCCCGTTCAGGATGCAGGCGAAGTGGCTGATCGCCGCCGACGGCGCCAACAGCGACACCCGCCGCATGCTGGGACTGTCTTTCACAGGGCAGGCTTTCGAAGACCGCTTTCTGATCGCCGATGTGGTGATGAAGGCTGACTTCCCGACCGAGCGCTGGTTCTGGTTCGACCCGCCCTTTCATCGCCACCAGAGCGTACTTCTGCACAAGCAGTGTGACAGCGTCTGGCGCATCGACTTCCAGCTCGGCCGCGAGGCAGACCCCGAAGAGGAAAAGCGCCCGGACAAAGTGATCCCGCGCATTCAGGCCATGCTCGGGCCCGAAGTGCCCTTTGAGCTCGAATGGGTGTCGGTCTATCAATTTGCCTGCCGCCGGGCCGAGCGCTTCCAGCACGGACGGGTGCTGCTGGTGGGCGATGCTGCGCACCAGGTCTCGCCTTTTGGCGCGCGCGGCGCCAATTCGGGCGTACAAGACGCCGACAACCTGGCCTGGAAGCTGGCGCTGGTGGCCCAGGGCCTGGCGCCTGAAGCGCTGCTGCACAGCTACCACGACGAGCGCTCGGCCGCCGCCGACGACAACCTGCGCCAGTCAACCCGCTCGACCGACTTCATCACCCCGAAAAGCCGCGCCTCGCTGCGCCTGCGCAACGCAGTACTGGAATTGGCCCGCAGCGAAGCCTTTGCCAGACCGCTGGTCAACAGTGGCCGCCTGTCTACGCCGACCCGCTATGCCAACTCCCCCCTGAACACGAACGACGCCGAGACCTTTACCAGCGCAATCGCGCCAGGTGCGCCCTGCACCGATGCGCCCATCGAGGTGGCGGGGCAGCCCGCCTGGCTGCTCGAGCAGCTCTCAGGCTTTACCCTGCTCAGCTTCGGCGCGGGAGCCCAGCCAGTGAGCGTGGCGGGGGTGCAGACCCGGGTGCTCGAACTCGGACGCGATCTGCTGGACCCGCAGGGCCTGCTCGCTCAGCGCTATGATGGCCAGCCCGGCACCGTCTACCTGATCCGCCCCGACCAGCATGTGGCTGCCCGCTGGCGCCGCTTCGACGCCCAGGCGGTGCAGGCCGCGCTCGGCCGCGCGCTGGCCTTGCACTGACCCGCAACCCGACCATGAACACCCCTGCCCTCATCCGCGAACCTCACATGGCCGACCCTGACAGTTTTTATGAAGAACTGATCGCCAGTCAGCACGGGCTCAGCGATGAACAGGCCGACATGGCGCTGGCCAAGCTGGTGCTGATCCTGGCCAACCACATCGGTGATCGCCAGGTGCTCAGCCAGGCTCTGGCGCTGGCGCGCAGCAACACACTGGCAGCCAAACCATGAAAGCCAGCGCCCCGAAGCAAGCTTGGCCTGGCCGATCGCCCCGTGAGATCGGGTTTAACCCAGGTCCTTCATCGTCGCCACATCTGTAACCTAGCGTCTTCAAACTCCAGAGAGGAAAACTCCATGAAACCCCTGTTCAAACTCACAGCCCTGGCCGCCGGCTTGATCGCTGGCGCGGCTTCGGCCCAGACCGTCACCTTGAAGGTCCACCACTTCCTGGGCCCGCAGTCGATCCAACACACCACCATGCTCAAGACCTGGTGTGACAACATCGCCAAGGACTCCAATAACCGGCTCAACTGCCAGATCTACCCAGCCATGCAACTGGGCGGCTCGCCCCCGCAGTTGTTCGACCAGGCCAAGGACGGCGTGGCCGATGTGGTGTGGACAGTGGCTGGCTATACCGCCAACCGCTTTGTGCGCAGCCAGGTCTTCGAACTGCCCTTCATGATGACCAATGCCGGCGCCACCAGCCGGGCAGCTTGGGATTTTGTGCAAAAACACGCCATGGACGAGTACAAGGACGTCAAGCTGCTGGCCGTGCACGTACACGGCCCTGGCGTGATCTTCACCAAAAACAAGCCGGTCACAAAAATCGAAGACTTGCGCGGCATGAAAGTGCGCGGCCCTACGGCCACCGTCACCAAGATGCTGGCCAATATGGGCGCCACGCCAGTGGGCATGCCGGTGCCGCAAGTGCCCGAGGCCCTGTCCAAGGGCGTGATCGATGGCGCAGTGATCCCCTACGAAGTCGCGCCTGGCCTCAAAGTCAATGAGCTGACCAAATACGCCTCCGAGACGCCCAAAGGCTCGCCGGCCCTCTACACCACCTTCTTTGTGGTGCCGATGAACAAAGCCCGTTATGACTCCCTGCCGGCCGACCTCAAAGCGGTGATCGACAAGAACTCCGGCCGCGAGCTCTCCGCCTTCCTGGGCAGCACCCAGGAGGGTAACGACGTGCCCGGTCGCAAGGCTTTTGCCGAGACCCCGGGTTACACCATCACCCAGATCCCAGCCGCAGAGGTACAGCGTTGGAAGAAGGCCACCGACAACCTCGACGACGAGTGGGTGGCCGACATGAACAAGCGCGGCTTCAATGGAAAAGCCATGCTCGATGACGCCATGTCGCTGGTGCAGCAGTACAGCAAGTGAGCATCGGCGGCCTGGGCCGCTGTCTTCAAAAAGCGGGGTCTTTGCCCCGCTTTTTTTATGAGCCGCTTCTAAGGCAGTTCAGCACAGCTGATGCCATTCAAGTCAGGTATTGCACCAGAAACAGACTGATACCCGGGAAGAACAGCAACAGCAGGGTGCGCACCGTGTCGCTGATCAGAAACGGGGTGATGCCCTTGTAGCTCTCGCTGAGCGGGACATCCTTGGCCATGCCATTGACCACATAAACGTTCAGGCCCACCGGCGGCGCCAGCATGCCAAAGCCCACCGTCATCAGCACCATGATGCCAAACCAGATCGCGGTGTACTCGGGCGTCATCCCGAAGTTAAGCTTCATGATGATGGGGAAAAAGATCGGAATCGTCAGCAGCAGCATGGACAACTCGTCCATCACCGCGCCCAACACCACATAAAGCAGCAAGATACCGCCGACCACCAACAAGGGCGCCAGGTTCATAGCGACCACCATTTCAGCGAGTTGATTGGGCACCTGGGTGCGCGCCAGCGCAGCATTCATGACGTCGGCGCCCATGAAAATCATGAAGATCATGGCCGAGCTCATGGCCGTGGCATAAAAGCACTCAATGAAGCTCGCGCGCGTGAGTTCGCCCTTGATCAGCGCCGCAATGAAGGTTGATGCGGCGCCGACAGCGGCACCTTCGGTCGGTGTGAAAAAGCCGGCATAGATGCCGCCAAAAACGACAATAAAAATGACCGCAATCGGGAAGATACCCATGAGAGATTCAAGCGTGAGCTTCTCCACCTCTTCCTTGTCGGGGGCCTGGCCGGGCACCACGCGCACATAGATGGCAATCGCGATCATGTAACCCACCATCGCGATCAAGCCGGGCAGCATGGCGGCGGCGAACATTTTGGCGATGTTCTGCTCGGTCAGGATGGCATAAATCACCAGCGGCACCGAGGGCGGAATCAAAATGCCCAGCGTGCCGCCGGCAGCCAGCGTGCCGGTCGCCAGACGACCGGAATAGCCGTGGCGTTTCATTTCTGGCAGGGCCACGCCGGTGATGGTGGCGGCGGTGGCCACCGAGGAGCCACAAATCGCGCCGAAGGCCGCGCAGGCGAGCACCGCACTCATTGCCAGCCCGCCCTTGAATCGGCCCATCACAGCCGCTGCGAACTTGAACAGCGCCTTGCTGATGCCGCCCTGGGTGGCAAAGTGCCCCATCAGGATGAACAGGGGGATCACCGACAAGTCGTAATTGGCCAGCCGTGCAAAAGCCAGGTTGTTGATGAAATTGATGAAGGGCGAAAAACCGGACTGCAACACGAAGCCTGCGGTACCAGCGATGAACATCGCTCCCGCGATCGGCACCCGCACCACCATCAGCACCAGCATCAGGCCGAAAATCAACAGAGCCAGCTGAACCGGTGTCATGCGACCCCCTGGCTGCTTTGATCGAACCGGGCCAGCGTCTGCGCGATGGCAATCACGGCCGCCAACGCAAAGGGGATGCTCATACCCGCCAGCACAATCCAGTCCGGAAATCCCAGCAACATAGAAGCTCCCATGTTCTCCTTGGCACTGAGCGCGGCTACGCCACTGCGCCAGGACAACAGAATGAAAATCACGGCCATCAGCAGATCACCGAAGCGATCGAGGCCATGGTTGAAGCGCGCACTGCGCTTGGCGGTGAAAAAGTCCACGATGATGTTGCCGCGCTCAAGCTGGCACAGGGGCATGAAAAAGGCCATCGCAATGCCACAGGCGATACCGGTGAGTTCGAAGTCACCGATCAAGGCTTTTTCAAAGAAATTGCGACCTACTACGCTGTAACAGGTCATGAGCATCAGGGCGGTCAGGATCAGACCGCCGATGATGCTGCAGGCTCTGGCGAGCCACCGGAGACGGGACGAAGGATTCATAGGAACTTTTTTTGGAGTGCAAGAGAGATGAGAGTCGATCCGGCCAACCAAGGGTTCTCACTGAGCTTGGGCCACCCGCGGGCCTCACGCTCGGCCAAGGCAATATACCCGATGGGATGGTCTGAGGGCCGGCGATGACGCCCGTTAACGGGGGACAGCAAGACCTGCATCAGACACTGCCCGTCAAGGGATCATGCAGGCCAAAGCGCTCGCCCACCAAAGCACTGGCTAGGGGAGTCTGGCCATCGGCCAGGCGCAGCTTTTGGTTCAGATGACGCTCGGAGGGGGCCAGCAGCAGACCGTACAGTTGCCGGCACAACTGGCGCGCCTCATGCCCGGCCCACTGCGCTGGCAGCAGCACGCCGGGCAGTTGCGGATCGCGCAGCAAGAGCCGCCGGTAGTCGTGAATCAGCAGGCTGCGAATGAGGAAGGCGCTGGCCTCGTCCATGGCGCCAGCATGGCTTTGCCACTGCGCAAGGACAGGCGCGTAGCTGTCCACAAAGGCACGATAGGCCTGATCGAGATCCAACAGGTTCCAGGCACGGCGCACCAAATCAGCGTCCTTGCCCGACTCACTGAGCTGGGGATTGGCCGCCACCAAGGGCAGCAGCCGACCCAACAGCGGCGCCAAGCCATCGGCCTGCAGCGATTCAAACACCAGTGCCAGATCCGCACTCGGATGGACGAAGCAGTCGCCGCCGAGTTCGCCAAAACCGTGCCAGAACAAGGCGCGGCGCAGTCTCTCTCGCGCGCTAGGCTCCAAAGCAGCGGTGACGGTGATCAGCCGCCAGCGTTGATCCCAGGGCGGTGATGCGCTGGCATAAATTTGACCCGAAGCTTGTACAAAACGGCGACGCCCGGCCGGGGTGAGCCGGTAGTCGGATCGCCGCCCCTGCACCACAGCCTCCAGCCAGTCGTCCTGCGCCAAACGAAATACCGCAGTGCGTACCAGCCGCTCGGACAGGCCCAGCGGTGCCAGCAGCTCGATCAAGCTGCCCAGCCAGACGCAGCCGCCACGCGTCAGTATGCCGTCACCGAACACGGAGACGATGATGGAGCCGGCCTGCCCCCTGCTCTGCGTCTTAAAGCGCTCAATACGGCTGCAGCTTGCGCACAGCTGCGCCTGGCCTGAGCCAGCGACCGTGTGCGAACAAGCCGGCGCCGGCGCGAGCAGCGGGGCCGCCTCAGCGCTCGTCATAACTGAAGACCACGGCCGGCGTCCTCGCGCGCGCCTGGCAGCTCAGCACAAAGCCTTTGGCCATCTCATCGGCCTGCAAGGTGAAGTTGCGATCCATGCTGACCTCGCCCTCGAGCACCTTGCAGCGGCAGGTGCAGCACACCCCGCTCTTGCAGGAATAAGGCAGGTCGAGCCCGGCCTCGAGCGCGGCATCGAGCAGCAACTGACCCGCGCGCACCGGCACCTCATGGGCCTTGCCGTCGAGCACCACCTTGAAGTCCACCACCGACGCGCCGCTGTCGGCCTGGCCGGCCGCGTCAA
>JBILDR010000291.1:0-3716 GCA_044352515.1 Polaromonas sp. | reverse complement strand
TGGTGCGCGGCCGGGTCCGTCTGCGCACCGGTGATGCCGACCTGCCGCGAGACGTCCTGCACAAACTGGCACAGCGGCGCGCGGATGCGGCCAAAATCGGCCAGCGCAGCGTCTATGCCGCCGCGCGCGAGCAGGCGGGCGATCACCACTGCGTCCTGCACCGCCATCGCCCCGCCCTGACCCATGAAGGGCGTGCTGGCATGGGCGGCATCGCCGATCAGCAGCACCCGGCCCTGGTGCCAAGGCGCGGGCATGATGATTTCTTCCACCGCGGTGTAAAGCACCTCGCAGTCGCCGCCCAGCTCATCGAGCAGCGGCCGCACCGGCCCCTGGAAAACAGCAAAAGCCTGTTGCATCAAGGCCGGCCACTGCGCGCGCTCGTGCCAGACGCCAGCGGCCGCGCTCACGGTGCCAAACAGATACAACTGCTCCTGCGAAATCGGCATGATGCCCAGGCGCAGGCCGGGGGCCATCATCATGATCTTCTCGCGCAGCTCGGGCGGCCGGCGGTGCACGCTGCGCCAGACGCCAAAGCCCGAGTAGCGCGGCTGCACCTGCGGCCACAGCAGCTCGCGCACCCGCGAGCGTATGCCGTCGGCGCCCAGCAGCAGATCGCAGCGCAGCGAGCGAGCGTCGGTGAGGGTGACATCGACGCCTTGGGTATCGCTGCTCACCGTCTCGATGCTGGTGCCCAGCTGCACGCTGATGCCCAGGCGCTGCAGCGCGCCGGCCAGCACCCGGTGCATCTCGGCGCGGCGTATGCCCAGGATGGGCGGCAATGTCTGGCCCGCATAGGCGCCGGGATAGAAGGTATCGGCCAGGGGCGAGCCATCGGCGTGCAGATAGACGTTGCGGCCGTCGGCAATTTCAAAGCCGCTGGCCACCATGGCCTGCATCACCCCCAGCTCGTGAAAGTAACTCAGGCCGTTGCTGTAGACGAAGATGCCCGAGCTCTGAAAGCGCCAGGCGTCTTGCTTGTCGATCAGCTGCACCGACCAACCCTGGCGGGCCAGGGCGATGGCCGCCGCGCAGCCGGCAATGCCGGCGCCGCAAATCAGGACGGAAGGCTTAGGGGTCATGGGCTGATGGGGTTGATGCCTTGAGCCGCTGAGTCGCCCAACAGGCTGGCGCGCACCTTCTTGAGCAGCAGCTTGAGCAGCACCGCTTCGGCCTGGGTGAGGTCTTGCACCATTTGGTCATTGACGGTCTGGGCCACCTGCATCAGCTGCGGCTCGATCGCCCGGCCCTGGGCACTCAGGTGAATGCGCACCTTGCGCTTGTCTTCGGTATCGCGGGTGCGGGTGACAAGGCCGTCACTTTCCATGGCCCGCACCATTTCCAGCACCGAGGTCTCCATCAGGCCCAGGCGCTGCGCCAGTTCGCGCTGGGTCATGCCTTCGTTTTCCCAGAGGGCGCGCAGCACGAACCAGCCGCCGCGGCGTATGCCGTGCTCGGCAATGCGGGCAAACAGCACCCGCTTGGAGGCTCGCTCGGCCTCGGCAATCAAAAAACCCAGGCTCTCGTCGAGGCGCTGGCGTGTCGGCGCGCGGCGAGGCGCAGTGCCGGGAGCCTTAGGAGCCTTCCGGGCTTTGGTGGCCGCAATGGCTTTTGGGGCTTTCGCGGCTCTAGGGGCACGGCCGATCCCGGCGGCGGCATTCATAGGACCCAAAGCAGATGACAAGAGGGCTTTTTGCATTTTGCTGGGGCAGTGTACTTGCAAAGGCGTAATAAAACACCTAGGATCCGAAGCAATAAGGCGCAGTCCCAATGCCGGCGGCGCCCATGCCCGGGCCGAGAGGTCCACGTCACCAGGAGCACCCCCCATGTTCACCGCCACCGTCGGCGCACCGATCAGCGCACGCACCCCCGCCCAGGCAGCGCCGGCTTACCAGAGCATCAGCGTCACGCCGGCTTCGCCGCACATCGGCGCAGAAATCGGCGACATCGATCTGACGCAGCCGCTGTCCGAGCAGCAGCAGGCTGAGGTCAAAAACGCCTTCACCCGTTACCAGGTGCTGTTTTTTCGCGACCAGAAAATCAGCTTCGACGACCAGATTCGCTTTGCCAGCCTGTTCGGCCCTTTGGGCAAGCACGTGGGCGCGCAGACCATCAGCAAGCCCACCGACCATCCGCTGGTGCGCCGCTTTCACTACGACGAGACCTCGCAGCGCATCTCCGGCGAGAGCTGGCACAGCGACCAGTCCTGCGCGCCCATGCCGCCTTTGGGCAGCATGCTCTACAACCACACCATACCGCCCGACGGCGGCGGTGACACCATGTTCGCCAGCACCTATGCGGCCTATGAGGCGCTGTCGGACAAGATGAAGGCCTTTCTGTCTGGGCTCACCGCCACCCACGACGGCGCCCGGGTGTTTGGGCCGGGCACGCCCAAATCCTCGCACCCGGTGATCGTGCGCCATCCCGAGAGCGGGCGCTGCGGCATCTTCGTCAACACCGACTTCACCAGCCACATCAACGAGCTGCCGCGCAGTGAGAGCGAAGCGGTGCTGAAGTTTCTCTACCGCCACATCGGCCGCGATGAATGGGCCTGCCGTTTCCGCTGGCAAGCCCATTCGATTGCCTTTTGGGACAACCGCTGCGCCCAGCACAAGGCGCTGTGGGACTACTGGCCCAATGTGCGCTCGGGCTTTCGGGTACAGATCGAGGGCACGCAGGCGCCGCAGCCCGCGTGAGTTCACTCAAGCCCAGTCGGTCCGCCCAGGTCCACTGGAGCCCACTAGAGACCAGTTGAGCCCGCGGGAAGAGGTTTGAGACGTGAAGCCAGATCGGTGAGCTGCGCTTCTGTGAGGGTCGGGTCGATCTGCGCGATGTAGGTCTGCATCACGTACGTGGCGCCCTCGGTGGTGCGGAGTTCGTAAACGCGTGCGCCGGCGTCGTAGATGAATGTTGCCGAACGATTGACCAAGCTCGGCACAGATGTTTCCTCTCGCGTACCCCCCTCCCCAGCCCTCTTCCCAAAGGGGTGAGGGAGCAAGGCCATGGCCGCGATTTACGTGGCCCACGCCTCCATGGGCACGGAAAACCGCTGCGACAGAGCCTGTATTTGGCGCAGGTTCAGCGCGCGTTTGCCTGCCAGCACGGCAGACACCACACTTTGCGCCCCCACCTCGGGCAGATCGCACTGGCGCAAGCCATGCTGCTCCATCAAAAACGCCAGCCTGCTGGCCGGGGTACTGCGCTCAGGCCATGGGTGAGTGCGTTTTTCGTACGCGCGAATGCGGTCTGCCACCAAAGCCACCAGCGTGAAAACGGGGTGCGCATCGTCTGCGCCAAAGCGCTCAAAGCACTCGTCCACAAAAGCCAGCATCTCGGCGTGGTGGGCATCATCCCGAATAGGTGCGGCCAAGCCAAGGGCGGCGTGAACCGCACCCCACGGATCCAAAATGTCAGAGACCTTCACTTCCATGCTCCTTTGTCGTATTCTTGGTGAGTCAGCACTGCCTTGACCCACACCAACCCAGCCTGAAACGCAATGGCGCACACCAGGCGGTATTTGTTGCCACCGATATTGAACACATAGCGCTCGGCCACTTTGTCCACGCTGGCAAATGTGGCTTTGAGTTGCGCGAAGTTGGTATACGAGCCGTGCTCCATCAGGCGCCTAAAGTCTTGCAGAGGCTGCTCTGCATCGGCGTGCAAGGCAGCAAAGTCACGCAAGGCTTTGTTGGAGATCAATTTCATGGCGGCGGCGCCAG
>JBILDR010000290.1:0-3742 GCA_044352515.1 Polaromonas sp. | reverse complement strand
TGCCCAGCGCATCAGGGGCTCGTCCGAAAGGCAGACCACGGTGGCGTCTTCCAGCGCCTGGTGGGCCATGGTGTAGCCCATGGGCAGCGCCAGTACGTCGCCAAAGCCCCATTCGAAATTTTGATCGCCGATCTGGCTGATACCCCTGCCACCGAGCACCACATGGATCGCATTGGCGCGCTGGCTCCAGCGCTCGCTCTTCCAGCCAGAGCGCCAAGCATGGGCCCGGATCGAAATAGTGGGCAGGCTAGAGTTGGACCAATCCACACAGGGGCCTAGCCAGCTATCCGTTGCTGCGGCCCGGGCCTGCGCCAGACGCGCCAGCGTCTCGGCCCAGGGCATGCGCATGGGGGAATGCTCTACACGCTGGCGGATCAGCCCCTGATCGCCCGGGTCTTCCTCCAGGTGCATGGGCTCGAGCAGGTGGACCAGTGGTACATCCAGGCAGTCGAACCACAACGCGGGCTCGTCGCCATCGTGGCCGTGGCCATGCCAATGCATGCCGGGGGTCAGGACGATATCGCCCGTCTCCATGGGATGGCGTACGCCGTTGACCACTGAATAGGCACCGCGCGATTCAAGAATCACCCGCAGTGCGTGGGGCGCATGCCTGTGGCTGCGAGCATGCTCGCCGGGTAGGATGGCCTGATAGGCGCCCACCAGGGTTCGGGTGGTGGCAAAGTCATTGCCCTGTAGCGGGTTACGCAAGACAAAATTACGCCGCTCGGCCTGCACCGTATCGATAACGCGGCAGGCGGCCAGCAAGGCCGGCCTCAGCCGCTGATAAGACCAGTGCGCCGGCTTGAAGGCCGAGGGTGACTGCTTCCAGAGCAAAGGGGTTGGGCGACGGATCCAGCCGGGCGTGCAGTTTTCTGCCGCAATCAGCCCCGCCAGGTCCTCAACCCGATCCAGCCGCTCGCACGCACGGTGAAAGTCGGCCTGGTTCATCACGGGCGGGTCTTGACGGATCTGACCATGCTGCAAGTGCTGTTCAAGCCTGCGGCCCCATCCTGCGTATCCAGGTCTCGAAAGCGCTCATCTGCGCCGCCAGCACCTTGGTGGTGGCCTCATCGGTCAATTGCCCCTGAGCGTCGAACTTGCCGTCGGCCAGACCCATAAAGACCTCGGGGCGCATCAGCACCAGCGCCTCCAGGCAGCCGAGCACGCGGCGAAGCTCATACTGGTTACGCGCGCCACCGACAGGGCCGCCCGTGGCCGAGAGTATGGCCACCGGCTTGTCTTTGAGTGGCATGGGCTTGAGCCGCGAGGTCCAGTCCAGCGCATTCTTCAGCGCCCCGGTCATTGAAAAGTTGTACTCGGGCGAGGCGATCAGAACACCATCGGCCTCGGCGATCTGAGCGCCCAGTCGGGTGACCGATGCCGGCAGGCCCGCAGCCTCAATGTCTTGGCTATACAGCGGCAGATCGCCAATCTCGGCGATTTGCAATTGCATGCCGGCGGGCATGAGCTTAGCCGCTGCATGCAGCGCGTGTCGGTTGAGCGACTGCTTTCTGAGACTGCCGCAAATGCCTAGGATTTTTAACATGGTTGGAGTGCCGGGTGTCGTGGTCCATCTGCCTGACCATCGCTACAAGTCAGTCGAAGCGCCCCACGCTTTTACTCGAACTCTTCAAAAAAGCTTTTTTCCAGTGTAGGCCGCGCCTCAGGCAGCACTCTTACTTGATTACCCTAGGTCAAGCACTTGCTGCAGCAGCGCAGGCGGCTATCTTGCGGCTGCGCCTGTACAGCCACAAGGCGATGCTCATGTTGAGCAGGTTCCAGGCGATGCCATTGAGGAATGCGGCGTGGTAACTGCCAGTGACGTCAAACACCCAGCCAGACAACCATCCGCCCAAGGCCATGCCAATCATGGTGGCCATAAGCACCGCGCCGACGCGGGCACCGGCCTCTTGAGGCTTGAAATGCTCGCGCACGATGATGGCGTAGGACGGAACAATACCGCCCTGAAACAGACCGAACATTGCCGACACCAGGTAGAGCGAGACCATGCCATCAAACGGCAGAAACATCAGCAGCGCCGTGCCCTGCAGCACTGAGCCCAAGAGCAAGGTGCGCAGGCCGCCGATACGGTCGCAGATCAGTCCTGAAATCAGACGACTGACGATGCCGCAGGCCAACATCAGCGACAGCATTTGTGCCCCCCGGGCTGCGCCAAAGCCCAGGTCGGAGCAATAGGCCACGATGTGCACCTGCGGCATGGCCATGGCCACGCAGCAGGCGGTACCCGCTACGCAGAGCAGTAACTGCGCTCGCAAAGGAGACAGGCCGAAAGGGCGGTCGGTACCGCCTGAAAGCCCGGTTGTGCTCCCCTTGGCCTCGACCAGCGGCGGGCGTTGCCTGAGGGCCAGCGAAAGCACCAGCATGCCCAGTCCGCAGAACACGCCCATGTACACATAGGTCTGGCGCCAGCCCCAGGTTTCGATCCCCCATTGCACCACCTGAGGCCAGAAGGAGCCGGCCAGGTAATTGCCGCTGGCGCAGATGGCCACCGCAATGCCGCGCCGCTTGTTCCACCACAGGGCGGTGTCGGCCATCAGGGGTGCAAAAGTCGAGGAGCTGCCCACCAAGCCCAGCAGCAGACCGTGGGCCAGCGCAAACGCCCAGATGCTGCCCGCGGTACTGGCCAGCATATAGCCGCCACACACCGCCAGCGCCCCCACCCAGAGCACGCGCATGATGCCAAAGCGGTCGGCCATGCGGCCGGTCACCAGGCCGCCCAGGCCGAGAGCGACCATCATCATGGTGTAAGGCAAGGAGGCGTCACCGCGCCCTACCCCGAATTCGGCCTGTACCGAAGGCAGCACCACCGACACCACATACATCCCGCTATTGCCCAAGGTCACCAGGCCCAGCGTGGCGAGCAAGCGCCAGGCCGCATAGCGGGAGTCGATCAGGCTGGGGTCGGCGGGGGCGGTGTACATGGTCGACTCAAGGGCTTAGCAGTTGCTCAGCAGTGCATCGTACCCTTGAGCTCAAGGCTTGGGCCAGGCTCATGGGCCTGCAGGCTCGAGCCTGAGCAAAGCGCCTTGGGCTTCGTCAGTCAACAGATAAATCAGTCCGTCCGGCCCGAGGCGGACGTCGCGTATGCGTCCGATGAGGCTTTGCAGCAGCCTTTCTTCGCCGACTATTTTTTCATTCTGAACGTCCAGCCGCACCAGCACCTGCCCGCGCAAGGCGCCCACCAGCAGATGACCGCGCCACTGCGGGAAGCGATCGCCGGTAACAAACGCCATGCCTGACGGTGCGATCGAAGGCGTCCAGACATGCAGCGGCGCCTCAAACCCCGGCTTGTTCTTCGCTTCACCAATCGGCGTGCCGCTGCCGTAGTTCACACCCTGAGTCAGAAGCGGCCAGCCGTAATTGCGGCCAGAGCGCATCAGGTTGATCTCATCGCCGCCTTGTGGGCCGTGCTCATGGGCCCACAGATCTCCCGTGACCGGATGCAACGCTGCGCCCTGGATATTGCGGTTGCCCAGCGTCCATTTCTCAGGCTTGGCGCCTGCACGGCCGAGGTAGGGGTTGTCGGCCGGAATACGGCCATCGTCGTGCAAACGGATCACCGATCCGGCGTGGTCGTCCAGCCTTTGCGCTCGCTCCATATCGCCCCGGTCGCCCAAGGTCAGGTACACCATGCCCTGGCGATCGAAAACAATACGCCCACCAAAGTGGTGATTGCTGCGGGTTTTCGGGAGCATGCTGAACAGCACCTGCACATTCGTCA
>JBILDR010000289.1:0-3745 GCA_044352515.1 Polaromonas sp. | reverse complement strand
AAAAAGGGAAAACTGATTTCCGCTGGCTTTCTTGTCGGGCCAAAGGTGCTGCGACACACTAGCAGTCGTTAAAAATTCCAAGGGAGACAGGCATGAGCAATCGCATAGGCTGGATAGGCTTGGGTCGCATGGGCGAGGCCATGGCCAAGAAATTGATCAAGGCCGGCCATGATGTGAACGTCTGGAACCGCACCGCCTCTAAGGCAGCGCCCCTGGCCGAGGCCGGCGCCACCATCGTTGCGAGCAAGCAGGACCTGGCCAGCTGCCAGGCGGTCTTCACCATGGTTTCGACCACCGATGACCTCAAAGAGGTGCTGTTTGCCGAGGGCGGTCTGGTAGCCGGTGCCAGCAAGCCGCGCATGGTGATCGATTCGTCTTCCATCTCCCAGGAAGGCTCGGCTGAGATCCGCGAGCGGCTTGAGGCCATGGGCGTCGGTTATCTGTGCGCACCGGTCTCAGGCAATGCCAAGGTGGCCAAGGCCGGCAAATTGCTGCTGGTCGCCTCCGGCCCCAAGGCCCTCTACGAAGAAGTCGAAGCCATGCTGCAGGCCATGGCCCGGCGGGTGATGTGGGTGGGCGAGGGCGAGCTGGCCCGGGTCTGGAAGATTGCCCATAACACCATGTTTGGCGTGGTGATCCAGAATCTGTGCGAGATCACCGTCATGGCTGAAAAGGCCGGGATTCCGCGTCATGTTTTCCTCGAGAGCATCAACGATTCGGTGGTCGGCTCCATGTACACCCGCTATAAGACGCCGATGCTCACCAACCTGACCTTCGATCAGGTGACCTTCACGCCCAAGTTGCTGCTCAAGGACATGGACTTGGGCTTGGGCGCGGCCAAGGCCTACGGCGTGCCCATGCCGGCGGCCGCCGCCACCCGCGAATCGATTGCGCGCATGGTGGGTCGTGGCTATGAGGACATCGACTTTGCGGTGTTGCTCAAGGAAATGGCGGCCGACTCGGGCCTGGAGCTCAAGTCCGAGAATGTGAAGATGAGCGACGGCCTGGAATCCTGAGCCCATGCGCGATACGCTGATACGCGGCGCCACCGTCATCACCATGGACAGCCAGGGCGATCTGCCCTGCGCTGACATCTTGGTGCGCGGCCAGCAGATCGCCGAGATCGCTCCGCGCATTGCGTCCGACTCGGCCGAGGTGATCGACGCCAGCGGGCAGATCATCATTCCGGGGCTGATCAACGCCCACATGCACACCTGGCAGACGGCGCTGCGGGGCCTGGCCTCCAACTGGACGCTGCTCGAATACTTCGCCAAGATGCATGCCGGTCTGGCCACGGTCTTCAAGCCCGAAGACCTGCACATTGCCACCCTGGTGGGGGCGCTTAACCAGATCAACTGCGGCAGCACCACCCTGGTGGACTGGTGCCATAACAACCCGACGCCGGCGCACAACGACGCGGCCATCGAAGGTTTGCTCCAGTCGGGCATACGCGCCGCTTTCTTCCACGGCACGCCCAAGCCCGACCCCAAGCCCGGTGAAAAGCCCTTTTGGGAAGTGCCGCACCCGCGCGCAGAAGTCGAGCGGCTGCTCAAGGCCCATCAGGGCAAGGACTTGCTGAGCATTCATGCGGCGGTGCTGGGCCCGCATTACTCCACCTTGGAGGTGGCCCTGCATGACTTTGCCATGGCCCGCGAGCTGGGCATCATTGCCTCGCTGCACCAAGGCGGCGGGCCGCCCCGCACGCCCGAAGGCTGGCAGGTGCTGCAGCAGCAGGGGCTGCTGGGCGAGCATGTGAACATCGTGCATGGCCATGCCCTGGACGACGAACAACTGCGCCGCTTTTGCGAACTGGGCATGAGTTTTTCAGCCGCTGCCGAAAACGAGATGACCCAGGGCCACGGCCACCCGCTGACCGGACGGTTGCGTCAATTGGGCCGCGCGCCATCGTTGGGCGCCGACCTGGAGAGCGTGCTCGGCGGCGACATGCTCAGCCAGGCGCGCATTGCCCTGGGCATGCAGCGCTCGCTGGACAACGTCGCCCACCGTCAGGCCCACGGCACCATTCCGCCGACATCGACCATCACCACCCGTGAGGCCCTGAGCTGGGTCACGGTCGAGGGCGCGCGCATGCTCGGCCAGCTTGACCGCATCGGCACCTTGGCGGCCGGCAAGCAGGCCGATCTGGTGATGATCCGTGCCAGCGATCTGAACATGCAGCCGATTCACGATGCGGTCAGCAGCGTGGTGTTTCAGACCACGCTGGCCAATATCGACAGCGTCATGGTGGCCGGCCAGTGGAAAAAGCGCCAAGGTCAGTTGCTGGGCGTCGAGCTCGCGCCGCTGATGGCGCAGCTGCAAGCCTCAGGACGCAAAATCACCCAGGCCATGGGCCTGGCCTGAAGGCAGTAGCATTTGAATTTTTCACAAGAACCAAGCAGGAGACTCACATGAAGCGTTTGTTTATTGGTGCCGCCGCCGCCCTGGCCGTGGCTTGCGGCTGGGCCCAGACCTACCCGAGCAAGACCATCAAGATCGTGGTGCCCTTTACCGCGGGCAGTGCCACCGACATCATGGCCCGGGTGGTCGGCGAGAAGCTGCAGGCCGCCTGGGGCCAGCCTGTGGTGGTGGAAAACCGGCCTGGCGCCGGTGGCACCCTGGGCGCGACCCAAGTGGCTAAGAGCGAGGCCGACGGCCATACCTTGCTGGTGGTATCGACCGGCCATGTGGTCAACCCGGTGCTCTACAGCGGTATCCAGTACGACACCCTGGGCGACTTTGCCGGCGTCTCGCCGCTGGCTGCCTTGCCCAGCATGCTGGTGGTCGGCGCCGGCAGCCCCATCAAGACGGTGGCTGAGTTGCTGGCGGCGGCCCGCGCCAAGCCCGGTGCCCTCAACTACGCATCGGCCGGTGTCGGCAGTGCCACCCATGTGAACGCGGAAAAGTTCCGTGCTTTGGCCAATTTGCAGATCACCCATATTCCCTTCAAGGGAACGCCAGAGACCATCGTGGAGGTGAGCACCGGCCGTGCCGACTTCATGTTCACGCCCATCCTGGCCTCGCTGCCAGCGGTCCGCGAAAACCGGCTGCGCGCCATCGCGGTGAGCACCTCCAAGCGTTCCTCGGCCCTGCCCAATGTGCCGACGGTCGCTGAGTCGGGTCTGCCCGGCTTTGTGTTTGATTTTTGGATTGGCATGCTCGCACCGAGCAAGACGCCCAAGCCTGTGCTGGCCAAGCTCAACGGCGAGATTGCCCGCATCCTGGCCTTGCCTGAGGTCAAGGAGCGCATGACCACCCTGGGCGCCGAGCCCATGCCCATGAGCCCCGACCAGTTTGATGCCTACATCAAGGACGAGTTCAACACCCTAGGCGCAGTGATGCGCTCGGCGCCCAAGCAGTAAGCGCAAGGCGAGGTCATGGCCCAGATCAGCGTCACGCTAGAGCTCAACCGGCAGCCCTGCCGGCTGGAAGGCGACGCGGCCATGCCCCTGCTGTACGCGCTGCGCGATCAGGGCTTGAAGGGCACCCGCTTCGGTTGCGGCGCCGGCCAGTGCGGCGCCTGCCATGTGCTCATAGCGGGCCGCAGCCGGCCGGCCTGCGACACGCCGCTTTCCTCTGTGCAAGGCCAGCAAGTGACCACTGTGGAAGGGCTGGCCGAGGCAGGTGTTCCCGGTGTGCTGCAGCAAGCTTTCCTCGATGAGCAGGCCGCCCAGTGCGGCTATTGCCTTTCGGGCATTTTGATCACCGCCAGCGAACTGCTGGCGCGCGATAGCCAGCCCAGTGAGCA
>JBILDR010000288.1:0-3753 GCA_044352515.1 Polaromonas sp. | reverse complement strand
GGGTCACCGGCCATGGCCTGCTTGACGATGGCCAAGCTCGCGTAGCGCAGGGCCAGCTTCTTTTTGCGCTGCATCAGCCACAGGTAGAGCAGCACCAGGCCCGGCACGATGAGCAGCAGCCAAAGGAATTCGGGCGCCAGGAAGTACATCGCTGGCAATCCTAATGCACAGGCGCCAAAGCTGCTTGCTGGGCCACGCCAGCCGGGTCGCTGCCTGGACCGCCGACCCACTTGCTGATCATTAGGTACAACAAGTTCGGCACCGAAGAGTTCAAAATAATTCAGACGTTGTCGAGGAGGCGAGCGTCTCTCAGCTCAAGGTCTGCCAAGGCCAATGACAGGTCCGCCGACATGAATCGTCTCGGTTGGGCATAGAGCGCAAAGCCCTGCTCAAAGCGCTCACGGGCCGAGCAGCCATCGGTCCAGCCATGGCGCTGCGGATCGAGCGTTGATAAGCGCGTGACCGTGGCGCAGCCCCTCCTGTGCGGCTGCGCCGCCGACCGCCCGGTCATGACTGCGAGGCGCGTTTGGTCAGGACCCATCGCCAGATGCCCATTGCTTTTGTGCCAGACTCAAGCCTGAGCAGTCTGAGGCGGCAGGCTTTTTAGCCGCAACCATGCCAAGGAGGTATCGCCATGAAGGGTTTCGATCCGGAATTCACCGACCTGGACCACTACATCCGGGTCATCACCGAGCGCATCTGGGAAGGCCGGCGCATCGACGATATCCGCACCTATTACTCGGCCGACTGCGCGGTGGAAACGCCCAGCAGCGTGAGCATAGGCGTGGAGCCGGTGATCGAGTCCACCCGAAACACCTTGAGCGTCTTCCCCGACCGCGAGCTGCTCGCCGAGGACGTGCTGTGGTCGGGGGACGAGGAGGGCGGCTTTCTGTCTTCACACCGCATTTGCTCGCCCATGACGCATCGCGGAGATGGCCCCTTTGGCCCGGCCACCGGGCGACGCATTCACGCGCGCACCATCGCCGACTGTGTGTGCCGAGACAACCGGGTCATTTACGAGTGGCTGGTTCGGGACCAGGCCGCCATCGCGCGGCAGCTTGGCTGGCATGAGCGCGATCTGGCGAAAACTTGGCTGGCGCAGCGCGGCCCGATTGACAAGCCGGCCATGCCGCCCGTGCCCAGCGGCTACCGCTCCCACATGGATGCGGGGGCCTTGGCCACGGCCTACCGAACCCTGTATGAAGGGCTTTGGAGCGGTCAGGGCGCAGCGGCCGTACTGGGCAGCCATGACCGTGCGGCGATCTTGCAAGCGCCGGCTGGCCAGACGCTTTACGGCCACCTGGAGATCCGTGACTTCTGGGCCCCCCTGCTGACTGCCCTGCACCGTGCGCAGTTTGCGCTGGAGCACCTGGCCGAGGTTCAGCGCCCCGGACGAAACCCTGCAGTGGCCATGCGCTGGCGGGTGCAGGCATGGCACGAAGGTCCGGGTCGCTATGGCGAGCCAAGTGGGCGCGCCGTGGAGATCATGGGCATCTCCCATGCTGAATTCGCAGCGGGGCGCATTTTGCGTGAATGGCTGCTCATTGATGAGGTCGCGGTATGGATGCAGGTGCTGGCCCCTCACTGAGCTTGAGGACAACCGTCATGGCCTTGCCCGTCTTGAAGACAACTCGACATGCCCGGGCGGCGCCATGAGCGTCTAGCGGGCCGGCGTCGCCGGGGCGTGATCAGGTTTTCGGTGGGCCCGCCTCATCAACACAGGACGTGCTGGTCCTGGCCAAGACCAGGGTTAACCCCATTTGCATACGGTTGCATGGTTGGAAAATGCATACGCATGCACATTGGGTGCATGAAGAGTCTTACGCAAGGAAATCCAAGCATGATCCGCTACCTCAAACGAGGCAAGGACGCCCAAGTCCGCGCCGACGACGACGCCAAGGTGCGCGCGACCGTCGAATCCATCATCCGTGACATTGAGCAGCGCGGCGACTTGGCGGTTCGCGAATACAGCCAGCGCTTTGACAGCTGGGACCCGGAGGACTTTCGCCTGACTCGCGCAGAAATCGAGGCCGCACGGCGGCAACTGTCGGCACGCGAGATCGAGGACATCGCATTCGCGCAGTCGCAAATCCGCAACTTCGCCCAGATCCAGCGCGATTCGATGAAGGATGTGGAGGTCGAAACCTACCCGGGCGTGGTTCTGGGCCATCGACACATCCCGGTCAATGCAGTGGGCTGCTACATCCCCGGCGGCAAGTACCCGCTGCTGGCATCGGCGCACATGAGCGTGCTGACCGCCAAAGTCGCGGGCGTGCCGCGCGTCGTTTCGACCGCCCCGCCCTATCAGGGCAAGCCGCATCCGGCCATCGTGACGGCCATGGACATGGCAGGTGCCGACGAGATTCTGGTTCTAGGCGGCGTGCAGGCGGTCGTGTCCATGGCCATCGGAACTCAGACGCTGGCGCCCGTGGACATGCTGGTTGGCCCAGGCAATATGTTTGTCGCCGAGGCCAAGCGCCAGTTGTACGGCCGGGTTGGCATCGACTTGTTTGCCGGCCCGACCGAGACGCTGGTGATCGCCGACGACAGCGTCGATGCGCAGATGTGCGCCGTCGATCTGCTGGGTCAGGCCGAACATGGCCCCACCTCGCCGGCAGTGCTCCTGACCAACAGTGAGGCGCTTGCGCAAGCGACGATCGCCGAGGTCCTGCGCCAACTGACCATCCTGCCGACCGCCGCCATTGCTGAGAAAAGCTGGGCAGACTATGGCGAAGTGATCGTCTGTGACAGCATCGAGGAGATGGTGACTGTGGCCGATGACTTGGCCTTTGAGCATGTGCAAGTCATGACACGAGACCCCGACCACTTCCTCAGGCACATGACCAACTACGGCGCGCTGTTCCTGGGCCCGCGCACCAACGTGAGCTTCGGCGATAAGGTGATCGGCACCAACCACACCCTACCGACCAACAAGAATGCCCGCTACACCGGGGGCCTGTGGGTCGGTAAGTTCCTCAAGACTTGTACCTACCAGCGTGTGCTGACCGATGAGGCCAGCGCGCTCATGGGCGAATACTGCTCGCGCCTGTGCCACATGGAGAACTTCGCCGGCCATGGTGAGCAGGCCAATCTGCGGGTGCGCCGCTACGGCAATCGCCCCGATCTGCCCTGGTACCAGCCGGTCGAGGCGAGTCAGTGACCATCCTGCCGCCGCTCCCGCACTTTCGCCTGGAAGGCCGGCAAGCACTGGTCACAGGCGCCAGCCGCGGCATCGGCCTGGCCGCCGCTGCAGCGCTGGCCGGTGCCGGCGCCGAAGTCACCCTGGTCGCCAGATCCGAGCCCGACCTCGAGTCGGCCTGCGCAGCGATTCGCGCACGCGGGGGGCTGTGCGACGCGCTGGTCCTGGATGTAACAGACCCTGCCGCCGTCGACTCAGCGCTGGCACAGCGCGGCCCGTTCCAGGTGCTGGTCAACAACGCCGGCATGAACCGCCCACTGGCTCTGGCCGAGCTCAGCCCCGAGGACCTCGACGCGATCTTCGATCTGAACGTGAAGGCGGCGTTCTATGTCAGCCGAGCGGTCACGCGGGCGTTGACGGCAGCCGGCCTGCCGGGCTCCATCATCAACGTCTCATCGCAGATGGGACATGTGGGTGGACCCAGGCGCACCATGTACTGCGCCAGCAAGCACGCACTTGAAGGCATGACCAAAGCGCTGGCCTGGGAGCTGGGGCGCCAGGCCATTCGCGTCAATACGCTGTGCCCGACCTTCTTGGAGACGGACATGACGCGC
>JBILDR010000287.1:0-3760 GCA_044352515.1 Polaromonas sp. | reverse complement strand
CGATGAATTCGATGTAGAGACGCTGCTCGATACCGACGAGGCGCTGAGCTTTCGGCGCCCAGGCCTGGGGCCCGATGTGGTGCGCAAGCTGCGGCGCGGGCAATGGCAGCTGCAAGGCCAGCTCGACTTGCACGGCCTGCGCCGCGAAGACGCCCGGCTGGCGCTGGCCGAGTTCATACGCCATGCCCACAAAAGCGGCTGGCGCTGCGTGCGGGTGATCCACGGCAAAGGGCTGGGCTCGCCGGGCAAGACGCCGGTGCTCAAGAACCGGGTCCATAGCTGGCTGGTGCAGAAAAAGGAAGTGCTGGCCTTTGCCCAGGCCAGGCCGGCCGACGGCGGGGCGGGTGCATTGGTGGTGTTGCTGGTACAGGGCTGAAGGCCGCGCCAGTAGCAGTGCCCTATCACCGCGAGGGCGCGGCTCCCACACCCCCCATGAAGCATGCTGCCAATCTGTGGGAGCGCCGCCCCATCAAGCATGGTGCCAAGCTGTGGGAGCGCCGCCCTCGGCGCGATGGGGCTTTGTTTGGAACAGCCGCGCCTGAACCTCGGCCCTATCGCCGCGATGGCGCGGCTCCCACTCCCAATCCCCCTTCACTACCCGAAAAATATTCTGGGTTTCGTGGGAGGGCCGCCCTCGGCCCGATGGTCTGCTGGCCCGCCTCAGGCAGGCGTGCCGCGGTTGCGCATCCAATCGGCGGTCTGGAAAAACGAGCTGTTCAGGCGCCGGCGCAGGGCGTCGTCCACCCCGGTTTCCTGCATCGCCTGGTCCATGCAGGCCAGCCACTGGTCGCGCTCGGCCAGACCGATGGAAAACGGCATGTGCCGCATGCGCAGGCGCGGATGGCCGAAGCGCTCTGTGTAGTGCTGGGGGCCGCCCATCCAGCCGCATAAAAACCAAAACAGCCGCTGCCGCGCATTGGCCAGCTCGGGGCCGTGGGCATGGCGCAGCTCGGCGTAGTCGGGCTCGAGGTCCATCAGGTCGTAAAAGCGCTCGACCAAGGCGCGGATTTTTTCCTCGCCGCCTATCCAGGCATAAGGCGAGTCAAAGGGCGGATCGCCCGGTGGAGGTTCCTCGATTTGCATAGGGGCGATTGTCGCCGGGCAGGCAGGTGGGTAGGCTGATCACTGCGCCCGGCGCAAGGTCTCGACCACCGGTGTGGTGAGCACCGAGCGCAAGCCCCACCAGCCGGCAGCCAGGGCCAGCAGCGCACCGGCCGCACTGCCGCCAAGCAGTACCCAGAGCGAAGCAGTCCACTCGAAGTCAAACACATAGTGGGCCAGCGCCCAGCCCACCGCAGACGCGACCAGCGAGGCCAGCAAGCCGGCCAGCAAACCGACGCCAGCCAACTCCGTCCGCTGAACCTGGCGCAGCAAGCTGGCCCGCCCGCCCAGAGCCAGCATGATGGCAAATTCACGGGTGCGCTCCTCGCGGGTGGCGGTCACCGCCGCAAACAGCACCACCAGACCAGCGGCCAGGGTAAAGCCGAACAAAAATTCCACCGCACGAATCACCTGCCCGAGCACCCGCTGCACCTGGCCGATGGTGGCCGTCATATCGACATTGGTGATGTTGGGAAAGCGCCGCACCAACTGGTTGTCAAAGCTCAGGCGGCGGCCGTTTTCGACCCGGCTGGCGCCCTCGGGTGCGCGAAAGGCAGAGATATAGCTCAGCGGCACATCGTCCATGACCGATCGTGGGAAGATCACAAAAAAGTTCACCCGCATCGAACTCCAATCTACCTTGCGCAAGCTGGTGATGCGGGCGCTGACGCTCTGGCCGGCGATGTCGAAGGTCATTCGGTCGCCCAGCTTGAGGCCCAGGGTCCGAGCCAAGCCCTCTTCGACGCTCAGGCCCTCGCGCTCCTCGGGCGTCCAGCGACCGGCTATCACCGGGTTGTTAGCGGGCAGCTCGGCGCTGTGCGACAGGTTGAACTCACGCTCCACCAAGCGCTGGGCTCGGTCCTCGGCATAGTCCTGCGGCGTCACCGGCTTGCTGTTGACCGCGATCAGCCGGCCACGGATCATCGGATACCAGTCGTAGCGCTGTACGCCCGCATCGCGCAGGGTCTGCTGAAAGTCAGCGCTCTGCTCGGGCTGCACATTGATCACAAAGCGGTTGGGCGCATCGGCCGGCGTGGCCTGCTGCCAGCTGCGGATCAGGTCGGTGCGCAGCAAGACCAGCAGCACCAGGGCCAGCATGCCGACGGCCAGCGCGCTGACCTGCACCACCGCAAAGGCCGGCCGCGCCGCCACCTGCCGCGTGGCCAGCACCAGCCAGCGCGGCGCACTGACCTCATTGACGCTGGCGCGCAGCGCCCAGACCGCCAGCGCGCTGATTAGCGCAAAAAACAAGACTGCACCGGCAAAGCCGCCGACTGCGATCAGGCCAAGCTTGATGTCGCTGGTGACCGTCAGCAGCATGGCTGCAAAACCGGCCACGCCCAGCAGCAGCACCATGAGCGAGACCGGGCGCAACTGCCCCACCTCACGTCGGATCACCCGCAGGGGCGGCACCTGCGCCAGTTGCAGCACTGGCGGCAGACCGAATGCGAGCATCAGGCTCAGACCCATGCCCAGGCCCAGGGCGGCTGGCGCCAGCGTCGGTGCCGGTAATTGCGACTCCACCAAGCCGGCCAGCAGGAGCACGAATACATGGTGCACCGCATAGCCCAGCAGCACGCCCAGGGCGCTGGCGATCAGTCCGACCAGCAGGAACTCAAAAGCATAGGCCAGCGCCATGCTGCGCTGGCTCTGACCGAGCACCCGCAGCATGGCGCAGCCATCGAGGTGGCTGGCCGCAAAGCCGCGCGCCACGATGGCCACCGCCACAGCGCTGAGCAGCGCGGCCAGCAGGGCCACCAGCGACAGGAATTTACCGGCGCGCTCCAGGGTCTGGCGCATCTCGGGGCGGCCGCTGTCGAGCGATTCCAGGCGTATGCCACGCAACTGCTGTGCATCAATCTGCGCTTGCACCCAGCTCAGGAAGGGCTTGACCTGCGCGTCGGTGCCCGCCACCGCCAGCCGGTAATTGGTGCGGCTGGCCGGCTGTATCAGGCCGGTGGCCGGGACATCGGCCTGGTTGATCATGACCCGCGGTGAAAAACTCATGAAGCCGGCGCCACGGTCCGGCTCCTGGATGATGAGCTTGGCAACCTTCAGCCGCGCCTCGCCCAAAAGCAGCATTTGCCCGACGTCAAGGCCGATGGCATCAAGCAGGCCGGGGTCGACCCACACCTCACCGGGCGCGGGCACCTCGCGGGTGATGCGTGCGCTCTGCCCGGGCGCGTCGGCCACCCGCAGACTGCCGCGCAGCGGATAGCCCGCCTCGACCGCCTTGAAGGCCACAAGTCGGCTGTCGCCGCCGTCTTCATCGCGGGCGCGGGCCATGGTCGGAAAGCTCACCGAACGCGCCAGGCTCAAGCCTGATGCGCGGGCCTTGTCAATGAAGGCCTCGGGCGTCGGCCTGTCGCTGGAGATGACCGCATCGCCGCCGAGCAATTGGCGCGCGTCGCGCTCAAGCCCGCCTTGCAGACGGTTGGCAAAAAACCCCACCGCCGTCAGCGCCGCGACCGCCAGGGTGATGGCCACCACCAGCAATCGCAACTCACCAGCGCGCCAATCGCGCCAAGCATTTTTTAAACCCAAGTGCCAGAAACTGATACGCATCCCTACACCATAGCGCAAAGCGGTGAACCTGCGGGCTCAGGGGGTCATGGGAGGGGGGCGAGTTTTGTGGGAGCGCCGCCCTCGGCGCGATGGG
>JBILDR010000093.1:0-12634 GCA_044352515.1 Polaromonas sp. | reverse complement strand
CCATGTGGGTGTATCGCCCGACGGCGGAGCGATCTATTTCCTGACCCAGCACCTGGGCCTGCTCAAGGCCAAGGAATTGACCATGTCGGGCCGCCGCATCGACGCCCAAGAAGCCCAGGCGCTGGGCCTGGTCAACCGGGTGCTGCCCGACGCCGAGCTCGATGCACAGGCCTTGGCCTATGCCCACGAGCTGGCCTGTGGCCCCACCTTCTCGTATGGAACGGCCAAGAAGCTGTTCAAGCAGATGTACCAGCCCACGCTCGAGGCCTATCTGGACGCCGAGCTCTGGGCGCAGAGCACCAACTTGATGACCGAGGACCACCGCGAAGGCGTGCAGGCCTTCTTCGACAAACGCAAGCCGGTTTTCAAAGGCCGCTAAAAGTCTGGGAGTACCGCCATGAGCGAGCATGTCCACATCACACGCAGCCCGCAGCACGAGGGCATCGCCATCATCACCATCGACCGACCACCACGCAATGCCATGAGCTTGCAGGCGCACCGCGAGCTACTGGCGGCGGTACGCCAGACCCATGACGACCTGACGGTGCAGTGCGTGATCATCACCGGCGCGGGCGACAAGTCCTTTGTGGCCGGCGGCGACCTCAATGAACACGTGCAGCTCGACGCGCAAAGCGCCCAGGTTCGCACCGCCGTGATCCGCGATGTATTTACCGCGGTACGCCGCCACCGGGTGCCGGTGATCGCCGCGGTCAATGGCTATGCACTGGGTGGCGGCCTGGCCCTGATGGCCTCCTGCGACATGGTGGTGGCGTCGGACAATGCCCGCTTTTCACTGCCCGAGGTCAAGGTGGGGGTGATGGGCGGCACCCGGCATCTGCGGCGCATCGTGCCCGACAAGGTGGTGCGCATGATGGCCTTTACCGGCAAGATGGTCGACGCGCACTACTTTCACGCCCTGGGCGTGATCCATGAGGTGGTACCGCTGGCCGAACTGATGCCGGCGGCCACCCGGCTGGCGCTGGAGATTTGCGAACACAGCCCGCAGTGCATCGAGCTGATGAAGGAAACCCTGAACCTGACCGAGCATATGGAGCTCGACGAGGGCTACCACGTCGAGTGCTATGCCACCTCCATCATCAAATCCACGCCACAGGCCCAGGAGGCGGTGCGGGCGGTGCTGGAAAAGCGCAAGCCCGACTTCAAAAACGCAGCCAGGTAGCCCGCTGCACGGCCTATCGCCGCGAGGGCGGCGGGGGTGGCTGTCGCGGCCGGCCGGCGCGCGGCTTTGACGGGCTTGGCGGCCTGGGCACGCAGCGCGGCATCGAGCGCCAAAGAGCCCCAGCGCCTGGCCTGCTCGGGCTCATCAAACAGGCTGTCAGGCGCGCGCTGGTAGGACAGCGCCACCCGCCGCCCCTTGGCCTCATAAACGAAGGGCGGTAGGCCAGCTGCATCAAAGACAGGGCGGCTTTCGGCATCGACCTTCAGGTAAAGCTGCTCCCCCGCGATCAGCGCGAACATCAGGCCCTCGTGGTAGAGGCCATGGCCGCCAAACATGCGCCTGGCCGTCACCGGCCGCCAGGCACACAGCACGTCGAGGACAAAGTCACAGAACTGGGTCATGGTTGAGCGCCCTCCCCGCTCAATACAGTTGACGGCGGGCACGCTCGCCATGATGCCTAAAAAAGCGAGACCTCCCGCAAAAGTAGCGATGCGCCGCGGCGCGGCTTGACCTTAGCGCAGCGCCGCCGCCATGCGCTGCGCATCGCGCTGCCCCAATTCAAAGGCCTGCGCCACCGTGGTCTGCGGCCTGCAGTCCCAGGTGGACACCGGCACCTTTCGGCTCGGCTGCCAGTAGGTCCGGCCCTGCCACTGGAACAAAGTAGGCAGCTTGGGATAAAAGCGGGTGAGCAACACCAGCGTGGAGGCTTTTTGCGCCTCGGTCTGGGGCGGCAGGGGTGCGTTGTCCACATAGCCGCCGTCAAACGCCCAGCGGCCGAACAGGCGGCGCGCCTTCATCACCGGCGGGGCGGCGCCAGCGGCGCTCAGCAGGTCTCGGGCTTGCACCTCCTGGGCGCAACCCTTGAGGCTGTAGAAAGCCAGCTTGAGGCCCAGGCTGTGCGGCAAGCGAGGGTGAATCGCGTGCAGCAGTTTCTTGTCGAGCAGGTAGGCCACGGTCCCCGCCCAGACGCTGCCGTGCAAGCCCAGCCAGGGGGCCGGATGCGTCACCGCCACCTGCAAGTCAGAGGCGCAGTGCTTGAGTCGCTCCCAACTGCCTGCGTCAATGATGCTCTGCAGCCACTTCGGGTAGATGTGCTGATGCGCGAACGCCAGTTCCAGACGGGTCAGGCGCCGCCAATCGAAGACACGGCTGTTCTGTGCGTACAGGCGCTGGCACTCAGCCAGTGCCGCCTCCAGCGTGTGGGTCAGGCTTGCAGCCGCCACCGCAGCCCCGGCACTGGTGCCCACCAGCAGCTTGGGCAGGGACAGTCCTCGGGCCTTGAATTCTTCGATCAGGCCGCCCTGCCACCAGCAGCGGTTGCCTCCACCGGCGAACACCAGGGTTTCAATACGGTCCCAACTCAGATGGGTCGAGGCAATGACACCGGACACAGCATTCCTTTGAAGTTACAAAGGTGCGAGTCTGCATTGAAAAAATGGTTTTTCCGACTTTTGATGGAAGTTTGACTAAATTTGACGGTTTATGAACACAGAAGATGAAACTTCATAGAGATTCCACTTGCTCCGGGTCCGGCCGCTCCAGCCACTGTGCAAACTCATCGGCCAGCTGCTGCGCGGCCCTGGCTGCCGTGGTCCAGGCTTGGATGCGAGCGGGCAGGTCTGAGGCGTAGCGGGTGAAGTCGGTGCGGTCAGGCAGCTTGGCATTGGGCAGGGTCTTGACCCATTCGGGGTCGGGCGCGAGCAGCAGCATGCGGTCCAGAAATGGTGTGCTTTTGTGCCGCCACTTCAAGGCCTTGTCCAGCCAGCCCGGCACCACATGGCGCTGGAAATGCGGGTAGAGCACGATGCCCGGGCCAAGTCGGGGGCTGCGGTAATCCAGATGGAGGTGGTAGTCGGTGATGCCACCGTCCCAATAGGCGCCACGGGGCGCGCCAGGGATGTTGTGCACCGCCTGCAGCACAAAGGGAATCGAGCAACTGGCTTGCACCGCCGGCATGAAATTAGCCTCGTTCAAGGCCACCTGGCGGGTGCGGTAGTCCGTCGTGCCAAAGGGCATGGGATGCAGCTGGTCGCCGCCCGATGAGAACACCACCCGCTCTAGCCAGGCGTCCATCAGGCCCCGAGACACCACATTGGTGACATAGGCCCCGGCATAGCCCAGCGGCGTGAGCCAGCGGTGCTCGCGGGCCAGCATGCCGATGCCGCGCGAAGTCATCACATGCAGGCGGTAACGCGGGTGGCTGAGCACCTCGGCGATGCGCCCGCCGTAGAACGAGCTCAGGCTGGCGCCAAATTCCCGGCTGACCTGCTCTGCCGTCGGCCGTTTGCGCCCAGGTTCTAACTCGTAGTGCTGGGCGATGTAGTCGCGCTCCAGCCGTTCAAAGGCCTGTACGCTGTTACTCAGACAGGCGGTGGCCATGCGCCAGGCGCCGATGGACGCGCCCACCAGATCCACAGTCTGCGTGCTGCGAGTCAGCCAATCGCCAAAGAGAAAGCGGTCCAGCGACCCCAGGATCAGGCCTTTGGGGCCGCCCGCCGCGCCTGGAATGGCGGCCACATCCGCGGGTGCGAGGCCGTGGCTTTGAATGTGCGCCAGCGCCTGGGGGCCGGCATACAGGCGCAGCGCCTTCATGCGGCCCACGGGTTGAAGACCTGGGGATGGCGGGCGAAGTCCGCCGTGTTGCGGGTGACCAGCCCCAGGCCCCGGCTGAGTGCGCTGGCCATGATCAAGCCGTCCATGGGCGATAGCGGCTGGCCATCGCGTTCAGCGCTGGCGCTTTGCTCAGCCCACAGCCGCCACACCGCGTCGTTCACCGGCAGCGTCCGGCCTTCAAAGCGCTGCCCCAGCCGCGCCAGCCAGAGCTGCAACTGGATAACGCGCGCGTCAGTGGCGCCCTGCCGGGCACTGAGTTTGGCTATGCCTTTGGCGATCTCGGCCAGACTCACTTCGCTGATGAACAAGCCGGCCTCGGGCTGCGCGTCCAGCCAGGCGAGCACACCCGCGTGCGGCCGGCGCTTGGCGTACTCGGAGAGCACGCAGGTGTCGAGCAGCCAGTTCAAAAGCTCAACTCCCGCGCGGGGTTGGCGCTGGTGTCGCGGGCAAAGACCTCCGCCTCTTCATCGTCCAGCAGGGCACAAGCCAGAGCCTGCGACAGGCTCTCGTGTGGCGCCTGCCCCTGCATCAAGGCGGCATAGCGCTGGGGCGACATCACCACAGCTGCCGCCTGGCCATGCACGGTCACGATCTGGGCTTGGTCCTGGGCCGCCTTGACCACCGCGCTGAAACGGTTCTTAGCTTCTTGTAACTGCCACTGGGGCAGGGGCTCGGCCGCCACTGGGGGCGGTACAGGCTCGCTTTTGGGGTAGGTATTCACAGGGACCTCCTGAGCAGTCTAGACAGTCTGGACTTTACCCTGATTTGCTCTTTTGAACTACTTTTTTGAGAATCAGCACTCGGTTGAATGCCCAGGCCATGAGCCTGTTCTGATCGAACACATGAGGCATCAAGGCATGGAAATCAGGGAACAGGGGCCGAGCAATACTGTCTTACACTGCCTCGGAGATATAACAAGCCTGTAGGCACGGAGGGACCGCATGGAGAACAAGGCACCGGCCAACCCCCGGTTTGGCTATGCAAAAACTGCCGGTTGGCGCGCCCGCATCGGCTTTTTGATTCCCCCGGCCACGCCCACGGTGGAGCGAGAGATGGTGGAACTGGCCCCTGAAGGCGTTTCGGTCCATTTTGGGCGCATGGTTGCACGCGGTCCGGTGGGGACCCTAGAGACGCTGCTCAGCCGGGCCGCCAGCCACATCGAGCACCTCGATGAAGTGGTGGAGATGCTGGCCAGCGTCAAACCCGACGTGATGGTGCTGGCGCACACCGCCACCAGCTACTACCTGGGCAAGGAGCGCGAGGCCGAACTGGTGGCCCGCATTCAGGACCGGATCGGCATTCCCTTCATCACCACCTTCGGCAGCGTCGTGGCCGCCTGCGAGGCGCTCGGGGTGAACTCGATTGCCGTCGGAACCGCCTACGACGAGGCGCTCAGCCGCAAGAGCCGCGAGGTGCTGCAGTCCTATGGCCTGAAGGTCGCGGACATGAAATGGCTGCCCGAGGTCAAGAGCATTTTTGAAGAGACCGAAAAGCGTGTCTATCACCTCGGCCGCGATGTGGACTGCCCCGAGGCGCAGGCGGTGTTCATCAGCGGCGTTGGTCTGCCCACGCTATCTGTGCTCGGCGCACTGGAAGCCGACCTGGGCAAGCCGGCCATCTCCAGTGCCGGATGCATGATGTGGCAGGCCCTGCGCTGTGCGCGCATCAAAGCCCCCGTGTCCGGCTACGGTCGCCTGTTCGAAATGTGAGCCTACAGGAGTCACGCCATGTCTGAGATCACTGTCGGCCTGGTCATGCCGGCCACCAACACCACCCTGGAGCCCGAACTGCGGGCCTGGTTCCCCTGCCCGATTCGGCTGTCGATCAAGCGCATCACCCGCCCCCAGGGAACTCTAAGGCCGCAGGACCTGCCTGCCGAGCGCGAGCGGGTGGCAGAGGCCGGTCAGGCCCTGCGTGCAGACAAGCCTGACGTGGTGGTGATGGGCTGCACCGCGGCTGGCTTTCTTGCGGGCCCAGATGACGACCGCGAATTCTGCCAAGATCTGCAGCAGATCACAGGCGTTCCCACAGTGTCTGCAGCCGGCTCCATGCTGGCCGCGCTGAGGTCAACGCAGGCGCGCAGCGTGTCAGTCTTGACCCCCTACGGGGATCTGGTCAACCAGGCCTTGCGGGCCTTCCTGGACCAAAGCGACTTGCACATCGCTGCTTTCCAACGCATAGAGGTGGCCAACATCCAGGAGCTGTTGGCCATCGATGAGCGCCGTGTCAGGGAGAACGCGTTCCTGGCCGCCCAGGAGCCCAGCGACGCCATTTTCGTGGCCTGCTCCCAGCTGCCCACACACGGGGTGCTCGGCGCCCTCGCACGCGAGACTGGGCGGCCTGCCTGGTCGTCTGTCAAGGCCGCGGCATGGAATGCCTGCGCGGCCCTTGGCCTGTCCCCAAGGAGCGATCCATGAACCGTCAGTCTTTCCTCCTCGCCGCCGCCCTCGCTGGCTTGGCGGCTGGCCTGAGCTTGCCTGCTGCTGCAGCAGACGAATTCCCGCAGCGCCCCATCACCCTGGTCGTGCCCTGGCCAGCCGGCGGCAACACCGATGCCGTCTCGCGCGCACTGGCCCTGCAACTGGGTAACCAGTTGGGTAAAGCGGTGGTGGTGGAAAACCGCGCCGGCGCCAATGGCCAGATCGGTGCCGCTTCCGTGGCGCGCGCAGTGCCTGACGGCTACACGCTGCTGGTGGCGAGCGCGGAAACGCACTCCATCACCAGCGCTGCCAAGCGCATGCCTTACGACCCGCAAAAAGACTTTCAGCCCATCGGCTCCTTTGCCATCAACCCCTTCATGGTGGTGGCTCGGGCCACGCTGCCGGTGCGCGATATCAAGTCGCTGGTGGCTTATGCCCAGGCCAACCCGGGCAAGCTCAACTACGGCTCCTGGGGCGCGGGCAGTACCGGCCAGATTGCGATGGAGATGTTCAAGCTGCAAGCTGGCATCAATATGGTTCACGTGCCCTTCAATGGCACGGCGCCGGCCGAGACCGCGCTGCTGGGCGGACAGATCGACCTGCTGGTGATGCCGGTGGGTCGCGCTGTTGCGGTCAATCCGACCGGCAAGATCACCGTCATCGCTGCGATGACCTCGTCGCGCACGCCCTTGATGCCGGAGGTGGCGACGCTGCGCGAAGCCGGCTACGACAGCCTGGTGGCAGCCAACTGGTTTGGCATCGTCGCCCCGGCAAAAACGCCGGATTCAGCCGTGGCCAGGCTGTCCTCGGCACTGGATGTGGCGCTGGCCAGCGGTGAGCTGCAGAGCGCCTTCCGTGGGCGCGGCGTGGACCTGATCAAGCAATCGCCAGCCACCTTCCAGCGCTTCATCGCCGACGAGCATGCGCGCTGGAGCAGCACGGTGGCCAATGCGAAGATCGACCTGAACTGATCCACGATCCTCGCCGCGTCAAAGCGTCCCCTCGGTTTTTGTTAGGAGAAAACACATGCACGGCAGTCACTCTGAAATGCAATCGCGGCGGGGCCTGCTCAAGCTGCTGCTACCCCTGGCGGCCTTGTTGACGGCCGCTGCCGTGTCTGCCCAGGGATATCCGGAACGGCCGATCAAGCTGGTGGTGCCCTGGCCGGCAGGCGGTATCACCGACTCGGCCGGACGACTCATCGCACAGAAGCTCTCGGAGAGGCTACCCTCGCCTGTGGTGGTCGAGAACAGGGCAGGCGCGGCAGGCACCCTGGGCGCAGAGGCAGTATCGCGTGCACCGGCCGATGGCTACACCCTGCTACTGGCCAGCGCCGAGACGCATGCCATTGCTGCCAACCTGCGCAGCAACCTGCCCTATGACCCGCAAAAGAGCTTCGTCGCCATTGCACCCTTCGCGATCAACCCCTTCGCGGTGGTAGCGCGGCCGGATTTCCCGGCCAGCACGACCAAGGAATTGGTCGAGCTGATCAAACGGGAGCCGGGTAAATACACCTACTCATCGGCCGGCCTGGGGAGTACCTCGCAGATCGCCGTGGAAACCTTCAAGGGTATTGCCGGAATCGATATTCGGCATGTACCCTTCCAGGGCCAGGCCCCAGCTGTGACGTCTTTGCTGGGCGGCCACACTGATCTGCAGATGCTGCCTGCGGGCAGCGCCGTCGCTCTGGCACGCAGTGGCAAGATCAAAGTCTTTGCCGTCTCCACCAGCGGCCGCTTCTTCGACATGCCGACGACGCCCACGCTGCGCGAAGAAGGCTATCCGAGCATGAATTTCGCCAACTGGTTTGGGCTGGTGGCGCCCGCTGGTGTGCCCGAGGCCATCGTCCAGCGCCTAGCCGCGGAGATGACTGCGGTGCTCGGATCGCCCGAGACGCAGGCCGCCCTGCGGAAGCTCGGGGTGGAAGCGTTTCGCCCCATGGCACCAGCCGCCTTCGAAGAGTTTCTCGTTGGGGAGCGAACGCGCTGGGGCGAGGTGATTCGCGCGGCGAGGATCAAGGCGGAGTGAGCTGAGTGGACCGGGATGTATCCCTCAGGTCCCGAAAATTCCCGCCAGTTCCAGCACAGAAACAACCTTGACGGCATAGGGCGTGTCGCTCTTCAAGGGCCAGCCTTGGACGACCGGCGCCACGATGAAGGCGGCGTCCACGCCCAGATCGCTGCAGGCCTGCCAAAAACCGCGGGTGACCTTGGGCGCCGCAGATAGCTTGATTTCAAAAGCGACCGTGCGACTGCCCCAGCTCACCACCACATCCAACTCGGCACCTGCTGCCGTGCGGTAAAACCCGATATCGGCGCCGGCCGGCGCCAGGGCACAAATCTGCTCAAGCACCAGGCCTTCCCAAGATGCGCCGGCTGAGGGGTGGCCGGATAAGGTGTTCACATCGCCGATGTGCAACAGCGCATGAAGCAAGCCACTGTCACGCACATACACCTTGGGGGACTTGACCAAGCGCTTTCCCACGTTGGCAAAGTGCGGCTCCAGACGGCGCAGCATCATCGTATCGACCAGCGCATCCAAATAGCGCGCCACCGTGCTGTGCGACAAACCGCCGAGGGAGGCAGCAATTTGCGAGGCATTGAACAGTTGCCCGTGTAAATGAGCGTTCATGCGCCAAAAGCGCTGCAAGGTTTGCGCGGGTACATTCACACCCAACTCGCGCAAGTCCCGATTCAAAAAAGTGGCGACGAAGTCTTGCCGCCAGGCGAGGGACTGCTCGTCAGTGGCAGCGGTAAAGCTCGGGGGGAATCCACCGCGCAGCCAGAGCTTCTGAAGCATGGCCAAGTCGGTATCAGAGGCTCCCAAGGCCTGCGGCATCACTTCACGGGCCATAAACGGCGTGAGCTCCAGATAGCTCACCCGCCCCGCCAATGACTCGGAGCTTTGCTGCAGCAAGCGCCCGGATGCAGACCCCAGCAGCAAAAAACGGCCCGCCCGTCGATCAGCGTCAATCTCAGGACGCAGTTGGGCAAAGAGTTCGGGCACATACTGGACTTCGTCAAGGACCAGAAGCTGGTCACGTTGAGCTGCCAAAAATCCGCTTCCCGCGCTCAGCTTGGCCCGGTCTACCTCGAGCTGTAAATCCAGATGCAAGGCCTTGGGGGTCTGCACAGCGATGGCCTTGGCCAAGGTGGTCTTACCGACCTGCCGAGGTCCCAACAGAACCAGGCCGGGCGAAAAACCAAGCCGGTCCATGGCGGTGTGCATGAGCGATCGAGGGATGGTCACAACAAACTGGAGCAAAATTAACCTTGTATTTTGATCACTGAATCGACAAAATGCAAGGTTAATTATTCACTGCGGCCGCTCATTCCAGTCCATTGAAATGGGTGGCGGCCCACATCGGACCCAAGCGACCGCTAAAAAAACAGCGTGGCCAAGCAACCCGGCGACGCCGGGCTCACCAAGCCCTACTTGCGCAAGCCCTGTAGCTTGGCAAAGGCCGAAGCCATCGCCCCTTGTGATGGGGGCTCAGGCTGGCGCTGCGGCGGCGGGCGCTGGCCGCGCCCTGCCCCCTCGAATCGGTTTTCACGCGGAGCGCCTGCCCGAGCGGGGGCGGCATCGAGCTTCATGCTCAGACTGATGCGCTTGCGCGCCATGTCCACCTCCAGCACCCGCACCTTGACGATGTCGCCGGTCTTGACCACTTCGCGCGCGTCGCTCACGAACTTGTTGGCAAGTTGGCTCACATGGACCAGTCCGTCCTGGTGAACGCCCAGGTCGACGAAGGCGCCAAACTGCGCCACATTGGACACCGTGCCTTCGAGCACCATGCCCTCTTTGAGGTCGGAAATTTCTTCCACGCCGTCGGTAAAACGCGCCACCTGAAAATCAGGGCGCGGATCACGGCCTGGCTTTTCCAGTTCGGTCAGGATGTCCTTGACCGTGATCACACCAAACTGCTCATTGGCGAACAACTCGGGCTTGAGCGACTTGAGCATATCGGCCCGCCCCATGAGCTCGGCCACGGGTTTGCCGGTGTGCGCCATGATTTTCTCAACCACGGGATAGGTCTCGGGGTGTACGCCGGTAACGTCCAGGGGATTGCCGCCGCCGCGGATGCGCAAAAAGCCGGCGCTCTGCTCGAAGGTCTTGGGGCCCAGGCCCGTGACCTTGAGGAGGTCGGCGCGGCTCTGGAAGGCGCCGTTGCTGTCACGCCAGCGCACCACTGAACGGGCCGTGGTCTGCGACAGGCCCGAAACCCGCGCCAGCAAGGGGACGCTGGCGGTGTTCAGGTCCACGCCGACACTGTTCACACAATCTTCAACCACCGCGTCCAGGCTGCGCGCCAGTTCGCTCTGGTTAACGTCGTGCTGGTACTGGCCCACGCCAATCGACTTGGGGTCGATCTTGACCAACTCAGCCAGCGGGTCTTGCAAGCGCCGGGCAATGCTGGCCGCGCCGCGCAAGCTCACATCGACGTCGGGCATCTCCTGCGAGGCAAATTCGCTGGCCGAATACACCGAGGCGCCAGCCTCGCTGACCACCACCTTCTGCAGCGCCTGCTCGGGGTGCAGCTTAGCCAGTTGCTTGATCAGATCGCCGGCGAGCTTGTCGGTCTCGCGGCTAGCGGTGCCGTTGCCAATGGCGATCAGGTTGACGCTGTGCTTCTCGCACAGCTTGGCCAGGGCGAACAAGGAACCATCCCAATCACGGCGCGGCTCGTGCGGATACACCGTGGCGGTATCGACCAGCTTGCCGGTGGCGTCGACCACCGCCACCTTGACGCCGGTGCGTATGCCCGGGTCCAGACCCATGACCACACGCGGCCCGGCCGGTGCGGCCAAAAGCAGGTCGCGCAGGTTGTCGGCAAACACCTTGATCGCCACCTTCTCGGCCTCCTCGCGCAGGCGGCCAAACAGGTCGCGCTCAAGCGAGAGACTGAGTTTGACGCGCCAGGTCCAGGCCACCGCCTTGCGGATCAGGTCATCGGCGGGCCTGGCCTTGTGGCTCCAGCCCAGGTGCAGCGCGATCTTGCCCTCGGCCAACGATACGGCCGGCGGCTTGCCCTGCGCGTCAAGCACTTCGGACAGACTGAGCTTGGCATCAAGGATCTCCAGGCTGCGCCCCCGGAACACCGCCAAGGCTCTGTGCGAGGGCACTCGGTTGATGGGCTCGTCATAGTCGAAGTAGTCGCGGAACTTGGCGTGATCGGGGTTGTTCTCGTCCTTGCCAGCCACCAGCTTGGAGGCCAGCAGCCCTTCAGCCCACAGCCAGTTGCGCAGCGACTGCACCAGCGCCGCATCTTCGGCCCAGCGCTCCGAGAGGATGTCGCGCACGCCGTCGAGCACCGCCTGCACGGTGCTGAAGTCGTCGCCGGCCTCGGTCTTGTCCTTGAGCACATAGGCCTGGGCTTCGTCCAGAGGCACCCGCTGGGGATCGTTGAACAGCAGTTCAGCCAAAGGTTCGATGCCGGCTTCGCGGGCGATCTGGCCCTTGGTGCGGCGTTTGGGCTTGAAGGGCAGGTAGAGGTCTTCCAGGTCTTGCTTGGTGGCGGCCGCCTCGATCGCTGCGCGCAACTCGGGCGTGAGCTTGCCCTGCTCTTCTATGCTTTTGAGAATGGCGGTGCGCCGCTCCTGCATCTCCCGCAGATAACCCAGGCGGTACTGCAGTTCGCGCAACTGAATATCGTCAAGGCCGCCGGTGGCCTCTTTGCGGTAACGGGCGATAAAGGGAACTGTGGCTCCACCGTCGAGCAGATCGGCAGCAGCCTCCACTTGTGCAGGCCGAACTTTGAGCTCGGTCGCAATTTGGGCAAGGATGTGATTCATGAAAACTGGCCGCGAGGCCGCGCGAGATAGAGCAAAAAAAGAGCCCGCTTGGCTCGAGGCTGCGGGATTCTGCCACAGGGCAGTTTTCAGGAGGGTGGGCGCATGTGTAGGAGCTGCGCCCTCGCAGTGATGGCGCCTTCGCTCAAGCGCTGAGTCTGCTTGAAGGCCGCATCGCGCCGAGGGCGGCGCTCCTACATGAGCCCACCAAGCTCTGGAATGGGTGTGGGAGCTGCGCCCTCGCAGCGATCGGGCCTTGGCTCAGGCGCTGGACCTGCTTGGAGGCCGCATCGCGCCGAGGGCGGCGCTCCTACATGAGCCCACCAAGCTCTGGAATGGGTGTGGGAGCTGCGCCCTCGCAGCGATGGGGCCTTGGCTCAGGCGCTGGACCTGCTTGAAGGCCGCTTCGCGCCGAGGGCGGCGCTCCCACATGAGCTCACCAAGCTATGGAATGGGTGTGGGGGCTGCGCCCTCGCAGCGATGGGGCGCTCGCTCAAGCGCTGAGTCTGCTTGAAGGCCGCATCGCGCCGAGGGCGGCGCTCCCACATGAGCCCGCCAAGCTCTGGAATGGGTGTGGGCGCTGCGCCCTCGCAGCGATAGGGCCTTGGCTCAGGCGCTGGACCTGCTTGGAG
>JBILDR010000092.1:0-12688 GCA_044352515.1 Polaromonas sp. | reverse complement strand
CGTGGCCTTTACCGAAGACGGCCAGCCGGTGCGCGAAAGCTATGTCAATCTGATTCCGACCACTGCTGGCGGCACCCACGACAGCGGCTTGCGCGAAGGCCTGTTTCAGGCCATCAAGAGCTTCATCGACCTGCACAGCCTGCTGCCCAAGGGCGTCAAGCTGATGCCCGAAGACGTGTTCGCTCGGGCCAGCTATGTGCTGTCGGCCAAGGTGCTGGACCCGCAGTTTCAAGGGCAGGTCAAGGAAAGGCTCAACTCGCGCGATGCGGTGCGGCTGGTGTCGAGCTTTGTGCGACCCACGCTCGAGCTCTGGCTCAATCAACATGTGGACTACGGCAAAAAACTGGCCGAACTGGCCATCCGCGCCGCACAGACCCGCCAAAGAGCGGGCCAGAAAGTGGAAAAGCGCAAGGGCTCGGGTGTGGCGGTGCTGCCGGGCAAGCTCACCGACTGCGAGAGTAAGGATTTGTTGCTCAACGAAGTGTTTTTGGTCGAGGGCGATTCGGCTGGCGGCAGCGCCAAGATGGGCCGCGACAAGGAAACTCAGGCCATCTTGCCCCTGCGCGGCAAGGTGCTCAACACCTGGGAGGTGGAGCGCGACCGCCTGTTTGCCAACACCGAGATCCACGATATCTCGGTGGCCATTGGGGTTGACCCGCATGGCCCGAACGACGAGCCCGATTTAAGCGGGCTGCGTTATGGCAAGGTCTGCATCCTCTCGGACGCCGACGTTGACGGTTCGCACATACAGGTCTTGTTGCTGACCTTGTTCTTCCGCCACTTTCCCAAGCTGATCGAGCGCGGCCATGTGTATGTGGCCCGCCCGCCGCTGTTCAGGGTGGATGCGCCGGCGCGCGGCAAGAAGCCGGCGGCCAAGGTCTACGCGCTCGACGATGGCGAGCTCACCGCCATCTTGGACAAGTTGCGCAAGGACGGGGTGCGTGAAGGCGCCTGGGCCATCAGCCGCTTCAAGGGCTTGGGCGAGATGAGCGCCGAGCAGCTCTGGGACACCACCCTCAACCCCGATACCCGCCGCCTGCTGCCGGTCCATTTAGGCCAGCTGGACTTTGCACAGACCGAACAGCTGATCACCAAGCTCATGGGCAAGGGCGAGGCCGGAGCCCGCCGCGAGCTGATGGAGCTGCACGGCGACAGCGTGGAAGTGGACATCTGATATGCGCCTGCCTGGCCTGGCCGTCTTGCTGTGCGCCCTGACCTTGGGCGGGGCGGCGCGTGCCGAGGTCTGGGCCTGGGTTGACGAGCGCGGGGTGCCGCACTTTGCCAGCCACCAGGTTGATGCGCGTTACCAGCTCTTCTTCAAGGGCTCTGCGCCCGAGTTGCTGGTCAAGCCCATGGCAACGCCTGCGCCGGCGCATTCACCATCGTCGCAGCCAGCCACAACGCTGGGAACCTTGGTGCCCGTCTCGCCTTCCGGCCCTAGCGCTGGGGCATTGACGGCCGCCGCTGCCTCGGCGCGGCCTCGGCTTTTGGGCCTGCTGGAGAACTCGCCGGGCTACAAGCGCGTCTTGCCCTTGGTGCAGGATGTGGCGCGTCAACTGGGCCTGGATGCACAGCTGATGGTGGCTTTGATCGCCGCCGAATCAGGCTTTGACCCGCGCGCGGTTTCGCCCAAGGGCGCGGTCGGCTTGATGCAGCTGATGCCGGGCACGGCCGAGCGTTATGGCGTGCGGGCCGACACCAGCACCAGCCAGCGCGAGCGGTTGATGCAACCCGAGACCAATGTCCGCGCCGGTGCCTTGTTCTTGCGTGACCTTTTGCTGATGTTCCCGGGCCGCGTCGATCTGGTGCTGGCCGCCTACAACGCGGGCCCTGGCGCGGTCATGCGCGCCGGTCTGCGCATCCCCGATTACCCCGAGACGCAAAACTATGTGCGCACCGTGACCGAGTTGTTTGCCTACCTGCGCCCGGCCGCGCTGGCCCCGAAAGTCGAGGTGGCGGCTTTGCCGCCGCCCGTCCAGGCTCCGGCCGCCCCTGCGCCTGCTGCCACCTGGCTGTCGCCCCAGGCTGCCGATGCGGTGTCGCGTGGCATTTTGCTGGCGCCACCGGGCATACCCCTGAGCCTGCCGGCCAGCCGCGATTGATTGATTTGAGATAGAAAAGCCATGGATTTGTTCACCCCAGCCCCTGCCGAGCCCGCCGCCGATGGAGACAGCCTGGCCGCCTACGCCCAGCGCGCCTACCTGGAATATGCCCTGAGCGTGGTCAAGGGCAGAGCTCTGCCCGACGTTTGTGACGGCCAGAAGCCGGTGCAGCGTCGCATCCTCTACAGCATGTCGCGCATGGGCCTGGGCTTTGGCGGACCCAATGGCGCCACCGGTGCCAAGCCGGTCAAGAGCGCCCGGGTGGTGGGCGATGTGTTGGGCCGATTTCATCCCCACGGCGACCAGGCGGCCTACGACGCGCTGGTGCGCATGGCGCAGGATTTCTCGCAGCGCTACCCGCTGATCGATGGGCAGGGCAATTTCGGCTCGCGCGATGGTGACGGCGCGGCGGCCATGCGCTACACCGAGGCAAGGCTGGCACGCATCACCAATTTGCTGCTCGATGAGATAGACGAGGGTACGGTCGATTTCGTGGCCAATTACGACGGCTCGACCGAAGAGCCTTCGCAGTTGCCGGCACGCCTGCCCTTTGTGCTGCTCAACGGGGCCAGCGGCATTGCGGTGGGCTTGGCCACCGAGATCCCCAGCCACAACCTGCGCGAGGTGGCCGACGCCTGTGTGGCCCTGATCAAGAACCCCAAGCTCAGCGACGAGGAGTTGCTGGGCATCATTCCCGGCCCCGATTACCCCGGCGGCGGGCAAATCATCTCCGGCCCGGCCGATATTGCTTCGGCCTATGCCAGCGGCCGTGGCTCGCTCAAGGTGCGCGCGGTCTGGAAGATTGAAGAGCTGGCGCGCGGCCAATGGCAACTCGTGGTCAATGAGTTGCCGCCGGGCGTGAGCACTCAAAGAGTTCTAGAAGAAATCGAGGAGCTGACCAACCCCAAGGTCAAGGCCGGCAAGAAGGCCCTGAGCGCCGACCAGATGCTGCTCAAGCAGACCGTGCTGGCCGTGCTCGATGTGGTGCGCGATGAGTCGAGCAAGGATGCAGCGGTCAGGCTGGTTTTCGAGCCCAAGACCAGCCGCATTGAACAAAGTGAGTTGATCAATACCTTGCTGGCCCACACCAGCCTGGAGACCTCGGCGCCGATCAACCTGACGCAGATTGGTCTGGATGGCAGGCCGATGCAAAAGTCGCTGCGCCAGATGATCGAGGAGTGGATAGGCTTTCGCCAGCAGACCGTGCAGCGCCGCTCGCAGCACAGGCTGGACAAGGTGCTGGCGCGCATCCACATCCTGGAAGGCCGGCAACTGGTGCTGCTCAATATTGACGAGGTGATTCGCATCATTCGTCATTCCGACGAGCCCAAGCAGGCGCTGATTGAGCGCTTTAGCCTCAGCGACCGACAGGCCGAAGACATTCTGGAAATCCGGCTGCGTCAGCTGGCCCGCCTGGAGGCCATCAAGATCGAGCAGGAGCTCAAGGAATTGCGCGAGGAGCAGGGCAAGCTCGAAGAAATTCTGGGCAGCCCCAACGCGCTTCGCCGCCTGATGGTGCGCGAGATCGAGGCCGATGCCAAGCTCTTTGCCGATGCGCGCCGCACCCTGATTCAGGCCGAAAAGAAGGCGGTGGTCGAGGTCAAGGTCATCGACGAGCCGGTCACCGTGGTGGTCTCCTCCAAGGGCTGGGTACGGGCCCGACAGGGCCACGGCCACGACAGCGCCGGCTTTGCCTTCAAGGCTGGCGACGGGCTGTACGGCACCTTCGAGTGCCGCACCGTCGATACCCTGCTGGCCTTTGGCGGCAACGGCCGGGTCTATTCGGTGCCGGTATCGGTGCTGCCGGGCGCGCGCGGCGACGGGCAGCCGCTGACCACCTTGGTCGAACTCGAAACGGGCAGCCAGCTGCTGCACTACTTTGCCGGCCCCGCGCAGGCCACGCTCTTGCTGTCGGGTTCAGGCGGCTATGGCTTTCTGGCCACGGTAGAGAGCATGGTCTCGCGCAACAAGAGCGGCAAGGCCTTTGTCAGCCTGGGCGAGGGCGAAACCCTGTGCGCGCCCTCGCATGTCAGCGGCAGCAACGCCAGCCCGGCGCCTGACAAAGCCGCCATGCCCGCAGCCACCCATGTGGCCTGCGCCAGTACCGCAGGGCGCATCCTGACCTTTGCCATTGACGAGCTCAAACTCATGGAAAAAGGCGGCCGCGGTCTGATGCTGATCGACCTTGAGGCCAAGGACAGCTTGGCCGGCGCGGCGGCCTATACCCGCAGCGTAAAAATCCAGGGCATAGGCCGAGGCGGCAAAGAGCGCGAAGAAACTCTGGAAATCCGCAGCCTCAACAACGCGCGCACCGCTCGCGCGAAAAAAGGCAAAGTGGCCGACCTGGGCTTCAAGCCCAATCGGGTGACGCGGGTGGAGTAAGGCGCTGCGGCCCATCGTGGCCCGCTGTGGCCTGGGGTGGCCTGGTGCCACTTGGGGCCGCCTGCCTTGGCCAGGCCGTGGCAGTGCGAAGCCACCGCACGAGGCGGTGGCTGCAAGGCTTAGCCTCAGCAGCAGGCCATCATGCTGCGCTGCAGCTGCCCCAGATAGGCCCCGCCGGGCACATCAGAGTATTTCAAATTCGCAAACAAGCCGCGGCGCTTTTGGTCGTTGGCGTCAGCCAATACGCGGTAGCTTTCCAAATCCTCACCGCTCAGACCGATTTGCTCGACCTGCCGGGTGCCGTCTGAAACCAGCGATTGGGGCTTGGCGCCCAGCATCAGGCGCGCGCCCACGCCCGCATAGAGGTAACGGTCGCCGAAGGCCTTGTTCATGGCCTCAAATGCAGGCTCGCCGGTGCAATGGCCTGGGGCCACATAGGCTACCTTATAGGTGTTCTGCATCACGTTGATGGTTTTTGCAATCTCGTCGTCTTTACTGACCACCATGTGCATGCCGCCCGAGATCATGTGTATACGCGGATCGATTTTGACCGCTGCCTCCAGAATACGGTCGATCCCGGGGTGCGAGCAGCCCACCACCAAAACCAGTCCTTGCGGTGTTTGCAAGGCCAGCGACAACTCGCGCAACTCCAGCGTGCCGGGCTTGTCCGACACCAGGCTGATGACATGCACGCCCGGGGCCAGTTCGGTGGTTTTATCAATGAGCCGGATGTTGGCCTCGGGCCAAGCTGCGCCAAAGCGCATGACATCCGGCGCCTTGCCGTCGTAGTAACGCCTGTGGGGCGGCAGGGATTCGCTGCGGCGGTAGAAGCTGCCGGGCAGGTCGCCGCCATACACGCCGAATCCTTCCTTGGGCGCATAAATGACAACCTTGGGATTGACGCTGAGCAGATGCGCCATGCCGCCCATGTGATCGCCGTGGCGGTGCGACATCACCACCATATCGAGCCGACTGAGGTCCGCGCCCAGAGCGCGGGCGTTGTGCGCCAGCGTCTGGCCGTTGTTGCCCGTGTCAAAAAGAATGCGCCGCCCATCGATTTCGATCAAGGCCGCGTAGCCCCAGTCCTTGATCAGGTGGGTTTCACTGCACAGGGCGTCGAACAAGATGGTGATACGCGGCTGCGATGGCTTGGCCGCTGCTGCGGTCTGGCCCAAGCTGCTGCAGCCTGCGGAAAGTACAGCCGGTGCGCTCAGCGCGGTGGCGATCAAATTGCGTCGTTTCATGGTGGCTCCTAAAAAACAGATAGGCACGGCTGCCGGTGAGGGGGCAGGGACTGGTCAAAGTCTGACGCCTTTTACGTATTCCCGTACTCGGTTCTAACCCTGGACTCCGCCTCTGCGGCTAGGGAAATTACGATGTTTTACAAGGGGACGAGGAGCTTGGCTAGCGTCCACCGTAACGCATTAAGCCGATGCCTCCCGTCGAAATCATATCGCCCGGCAAGCTAGTCGACTGGCCTGGTTTTAGACCTCAGGCTGCGAAATTGGGCATTGTGGTGAGCTTGCGGCAGAATGAAGTCCGGCAGAACCTTGGAGCACCGCCATGCCCGATGTCAAAGCCCTAGAACAAGCTGTACAAGCTCTCCCTCCCTCAGCACTGGCGCAATTCCGTCGTTGGTTTGCCGACTTCGACTCTGCCGCCTGGGACCGTCAGCTGGAGACGGATGCTTCCACCGGAAAACTTGATGCGCTGCTTGCCGAAGCTGAGGAAGACTACAAGAGTCAGCCTCACCGCTCCTTGTGAACCACACAGCGTCTGCAAGGTAACCGGCCCTTGCTCTCATGGCGAGCCTGGCGCTCCAGGTCGGTCTGCATCTTGCGCTCGAATTGTTCGCGGGTCTGGCCCAAGCACTTGAGGCACTTGCTTCGGAAGACATCTGTCCATACACTTTGACCATGCGCATCGACTGGGATCCGATCAAGGCTGCCGCAAACCTGCGTGAGCACAAGGTCTCGTTTGCGGAAGCAGCGACGGTTCTGTCGGACGAATTTGCCCTGACTCGAGAAGATCCTGATTCGGTCGGTGAACAGAGATTTGTGTCCCTCGGCATGTGCGCCACCGGCCTATTGCTTGTTGTTGTGTACACCCACCGTGAGCCCGACATCTATCGAATCATCTCGGCCTGGAAAGCCATCAAGCCACAGAGGAATCAATATGAAAAAGCCCGCCGCTGAACCGTATCGCGACATCGACTTCTCGACTTCAAAGCGGGGCGCGGTCATCCCGCTCGAACCTGGCAAGACCAAAATCTCGATCCGTTTGGACACAGCGGTCATCGATTACTTCCGAAAGCAAGTCGAAGACGCTGCAACAGGCAACTATCAGACGCTCATCAACGACGCGCTGGTGGCATTCATCGGGCAGCGCTCTGTTCTTGATGCTGTACGTCAAGTCGTGCGCGAGGAGCTGCAAGTGCCTCGTGCCGTGGCACGTCGAACCAAGTCACGAGCCCTGAGCACTTGACCCTCACTTTCTGGGCGCACTCAGGGCGAGCGGCCCCGGTTGGGAAACCCGACTTGATGCTGCTATGAACCAGTGGCTGGCGTCGCAGACGCTCATCGGCCCGGCCCCTGCACATGCCAGCCGGCCTTGCTCTCATGGCGGGCTTGGCGCTCCAGGTCGGCCTGCATCTCGCGCTCGAATTGCTCGCGGGTCTGGCGCAAGCGCTCGATGAAGCTTTCAGCGACATGCCTGTCGCTTTGCGCATGGCGCAAAAATTCCAGGGAGTGGCGCCTGAAGTTATCGGCCAGTTGCTTGCTTTGCGTGCGGTCCATGCCCAGCACCTCGAGCACGGAGCGGCCGCTGCGCAGTGAGGACTCGAACAGTTCGCGCTCTACGTGCGGCACCTGCATTTCGGCCAGTTCCATGGCGTGCCTGGCATCGCGGGCTCTGGCCACGATGCGCACATGACCATGGTCGTGCTGCAAGGTCTGGACCAGGCGATTGCATTGGGTCACGTCGTCGATGGCCACCACCATGGCTTGTGCGTGTTCAATGCCTGCGGCGCGCAGCAAGTCACTCTGCGTGGCATCGCCAAAGTACACCTTGAAGCCGTAGCGCCGGGCGCTGTCGACGGTGTTGGCATCGTGGTCAATCACGGTGGGCTTGATGCCCGCAGCCATGAGCAGGCGCGCCACCGTCTGGCCGTAGCGGCCAAAGCCGGCCACGATGACCGGCGGGTGCGCGTCTTCAAAGCTGTCGGCCGGGCGCTCGGGTGATTTTTCGCGGCAGGCCCAGTCGAATACTTTGAGCAGCAGGGGTGTGCTGGCCATGGACAGGGCGGCAATCAGGGTCAGCAAGTCGGCCTGGCTGGCACTCAAGGCGCCCGAAAGCTTGGCCGCCGACAGCACCACAAAGGCAAACTCGCCCACCTGCGACAGGAGCAGGGCCAAGAGCAGCTTGTCGCGGCCCTTCAGACCCAACCAAGGCGCCAAGGCCCAGACCGCCAGGGTTTTCAGGCCCACCACCAAAAGTAAACCTGCGATCACCTGTACCGGCATGCTCACAAGCAAGCCCAGATCCATGCCCATGCCCACAGCGATGAAGAACAGGCCGAGCAGCAGTCCCTTGAAGGGCAGGATGTCGCTCTCCAGCGCATGGCGGTACTCGCTGCTGGCCAGCAGCACGCCGGCCAAAAAGGCACCCAGGCCCATGGACAAACCCACCTGCCCCATGAGCGCGGCCACGCCCAACACCAAAAGCAGCGCAAAGCCGGTGAAGAGTTCGCGCACCTGCATGCGGGCGACGAAATGCATCACCGGGTAGGCCACATAGCGGCCCAGCAGCACCACGGCCGCCACCGCGCCCAGCTGCCACCACCAGGCGACCGAGGGCGCAGCGGCAGGCGATGCCGAGGGCGGCGCGGCCTGGCCCAGCACCGCCGCCAGGGCCAGCAAGGGAATGGCCGCCATGTCTTGGTAAAGCAACATAGAAAAGCCGTGGCGGCCCAGCGGCGCGGGCATGAGGTTGCGCTCTTGCAGCAGGGCCACCACGATGGCGGTGGACGACAGCGCCAAGGCGAGAGCGCCTATCAAGCTGGCCTGCCAGGTCCAGCCCAGGGCCCAGCCCAAGGTGCCTACGGCGGCAGCGCATACCCCCATCTGCGCCGTGCCCCCGCCAAAGACCATGCCGCGCATGGCCCACAGGCGCTTGGGCTCGAGCTCCAACCCGATGACAAACAGCATGAGTACCACGCCCAATTCAGAAACATGCAGCAAGGCGGCGGGGTCGCTCACCAGTCCGAGCGCCATGGGACCAATCACCACGCCGGCCAGCAGGTAGCCGAGCACCGAGCCCAGGCCCAGGCGCACCGCCAAGGGCACGAAGATCAAGGCCGCCAGTAAGAACAGGATGGCTTGGTTCATGGCGCTGGCCCTTCGGGGGAGGGTGCGCTCAAAAATTCATCGCACCGTTGTTCAAGGGTGGCACTGGCTTGCTGCAAGAGCTGCTCGGTGATGTCATGCGCACCGTGCACCACGAAGGGCGACCACCAATGCATGCCGCAAAAGCGAGCGGTCTGTTCGATCGGGGCCACGTAGTCACGGAAGGGTCGGCGGTGCATCTCCCGATGTGCATAGGCCGGGTCAGCGCCGCCGGCGCTGCAGACCCACCAGCAGGTTTTGCCCCGCAGTGCATCGCCGCCATGGCCATAGGCCCAGCCCAGGGCCAGTACCTGGTCGATCCAGTGCTTCATCAAGGAGGGCACGCTGTACCAGTAGACCGGGGTCAGCCAGACGATTTTTTGCCAGCGCAGCAAGGCCTGCTGTTCGGCCTCGACATCAATGTCAAAGTCGGGATAGAGCTCATAGAGTGAACGCAGCTCTGCCCCGGGCTGGGCCGACAGGACTTCAAGAAGGTGCTTGATCACGCGTGACTGAGAGGGCCTGGGGTGGGCGTGGATGATGAGCATCAGGCTTTAAAGGCCGCATGGCGACCGGCAGAGAGAAAAATATTAATCCTTTTGAATTATCCCTGGTGTCGTTGCCATGGGTCTTGGCCGTGACCCGTTTGCCCCCTTGCGCCGCACTAGCTGCTTAGGGCCCTGCTGTGGATGCCGGTGCTACAACAGCCGCAACTGAGCGCCCCTGGTCCGCCTGACGCAGGCCTCAGGCCCGCTCTTGGAGCAGAGCCCGAACACTGTCGATCACCCGATCGGGCTGGCAGTCCTCAACGGATTGGCCCATGTTGTAGCCGTAAGGCAGCAGCCAGACCGGGACACCGGCGTTGCGGGCGGTGGCAGCGTCGATGGAGGAGTCACCCACGAACAGGGCTTGCTCGGGCGCCACGCCAAACTGCTCAAGGCAGTGCAGTACGCCGGCTGGATCGGGCTTTTTGGTGGGCAGGCTGTCGCCAGCAATCACCTGATCCAGCAGGGGCAGCAGGCCGTGGGCGCGCAGCACGATGTGGGTGTAGTGCGCTTCCTTATTGGTCACCACCGCCAGCCGGCAGCCGCCCTCGCGCAGCGCGAGCAGCGTCTCGGGCACACCCGGATAGAGTTGGCTGCGGGTGCCGCAGCGGCTTTGGTAGTGACTGTTGAAAGTGCTGCGTATCGCTGCAAGCTCAGGGCTCAGTCGCACCGCCTCCAGGCTAGCGTTTTGACGATAGGCCAGGGCCTTGACCAGCAACTCCCCGGTGCCATGGCCTATCCAGCCGTCGACCAGGGACTGGGAAACGGGCGCCAGTCCCAGGTGCGCCAGGGTGTCGTTGACCGCGTCGGCAATTTCTGGCGCGGTCTCGATCAGGGTGCCGTCCAGGTCGAACAGCACCGCCTTCCAGGCCGCGGTGCTCATGCCTGACCCAGCGAACGTTTGCGCCGTTCCATCAGGCGCCAGACAAAGGGGGTGAAGATCAGTTGCATGGCCAGCTCCATCTTGCCGCCTGGCACCACGATGGTGTTGGCCCGGCTCATCCAGGCGTCGTCAATCATGCTGCGCAGGTACTGAAAGTCTATGCCCTTGGGATTGGCAAAGCGGATCACCACCATGCTCTCGTCGGCCGAGGGAATGTCGCGCGCGATAAAGGGGTTGGAGGTATCGACCATGGGCACCCGCTGGAAGTTCACATGGGTGTGGGCGAACTGCGGCACGATGTAGTTGATGTAGTCGGGCATGCGCCGCAAGATGGTGTCGGTCACCGCCTCGGTGCTGTAGCCCCGCTGGTGCTTGTCGCGCCAGAGTTTCTGTATCCACTCCAGGTTGATGACCGGCACCACGCCAACTCGCAGGTCCGGGTATTGGGCGATGTTGTGCTCGGGTGTGACCACCGCGCCGTGCAGGCCTTCATAGAACAGCATATCGGTGTCGCTGGGCAGATTTTCCCAGGCGGTGAAGGTGCCCGGCTCCTGCTTGTAGGGCGCGGCCTCTTCATGGTTGTGCAGGTATTTGCGGGCCCGACCTTGGCCGGTCTGGCCATAGGTTTTGAACAGGGTCTCAATGTCGCCGAACAGGTTGTTGTCGACGCCGAAGTGGCTGAAGTGCTTGTTGCCTTCTTGCTCGGCCTGGGCCTGGCGAACCTTCATTTCCTTGCGGTCATAGCGGTGAAAGCTGTCACCTTCGATGATCGCGGCCTTGACGCCTTCGCGGCGGAAGATGCCCGCAAAGGTACGGGTGACGGTGGAGGTGCCGGCGCCGCTGGAGCCGGTGATGGCGATGATGGGATGGCGTTCTGACATGGCTGAGGTGGGTTTAATCGCGAAACAGGCTGCGCTCTGCAAACAGGGGGTTGTCGCTCTCGCGTTGGGGAGGGTTGGCGTGATAGTTCTCGATGCGCTCGACCTCGCTCTTGGAGCCAAAGACCAGACCGATGCGCTGATGCAGGCTGTCGGGCTGGACTTCGAGCATGGGCTGGCGGCCGGTGCTGGCCCGCCCGCCGGCCTGCTCCATCAGAAAGCCGATGGGGTTGGCCTCGTAGAGCAGGCGCAGCCGACCGGGCTTGCTCGGGTCCTTGGTGTCGCGTGGGTACATGAAAACGCCGCCGCGCATCAGGATGCGGTGGGCTTCGGCCACCAGGGATGCGATCCAGCGCATGTTGAAGTCTTTGCCGCGCGGACCGGTCTTGCCGGCCAGGCATTCGTCGACATAGCGCTTGACCGGCGCTTCCCAGAAGCGCGCGTTGGAAGCGTTGATGGCAAATTCTTGGGTCTCGGGGGGCACCTTCATATTGCGATGGGTCAGGGTGAATTCGCCAAGAATCGGGTCCAGGGTAAAGCCGTGTACGCCCTTGCCCACGCTGAGCACCAGCATGGTCGAAGGCCCATAGAGCGCGTAGCCAGCAGCAATTTGTCGGGTGCCGGACTGAAGGAAGTGCTGGGCGGTCAGCGGCCGGCCGTCCAGCACATCGTCGGGCGCGCGCAGGATGCTGAAGATGCTGCCCACTGAGACATTGACGTCAATATTTGACGAGCCGTCGAGCGGATCGAAAACCAGCAGGTATTTGCCCCGGGGCAGGGGATCGGCGATCGGGTAGGGCTCGGTCATCTCTTCGGACACCATGCCGGAAAGATGCCCGTTGCGCTCGTTCATGCGCACAAACAACTCGTTGCTCAGCACATCGAGTTTTTGCTGGGTCTCGCCCTGCACATTGACGCTGTTGCCTTGCTCATCGTGTTTGCCCAGCATGCCGGCGAGCTCGCCATAGGCCACGGATTTGGCAATCGCCTTGCACGCCATGGCCACATCGAGCAGCAGGGCGTTGAATTGACCGCTGGCCTGCGGGAAGCGTCTGCGCTCCTCGATCAAAAACTGAGTCAAGGTGGGCGATGTGCGTGGGGTTAAAGACATGGTCGTGGGGGCAAGTCAGGCCGGGTCAGGGGGTCGGAGTCGATAACAAAAAAGGCCGGGTGCTGCTTCACGAGCGCGTCGCCAGCGCAGACTCACTGTGCCAAGCTTTGATCATCGCAGGGCTGACGCCTTCCAGGCTGGGCAAGATCTTCAACGCTCCTGAAAAATCATGATCAATGGTGAACTGGTTGGGGGTGACGATGGTGGCCAGGCCAGCGCCCATCGCTGCCTTCAGGCCATTGCCTGAATCTTCAAAAGCCAGACAGGCCGACGCTGGCAGGCGCAGGTGTTCCAGGGTCTGACGGTAGACCATGGGATCGGGTTTTTTGCGCGGCGCGGTGGAGGCGTCTTCAACCACCGCAAAGTGGTAGCGCCAGTCGGCGCCGATCGCGCGGCGCAGCAGGG
>JBILDR010000091.1:0-12766 GCA_044352515.1 Polaromonas sp. | reverse complement strand
ATCGTCAATCTGGGCTTGCAGAGAATTCGTGATGCCTTGTTCGCAAAAATGCTGCGGGCCCAACTGAGCCTGTACGAGGAACAAAGCGCCAGCACCCTGGCCAACACCGTGGTCTATGAGGTGCAAAACGGCTCTTCGATGCTGATCGGCTCGCTGGTGCGCGCGGTCCGCGATGCGCTGACCTTGCTGGCACTGGTGGGATACCTGCTTTACCTGAACTGGAAGCTGAGCCTGGTGGTGGCCCTGATCCTGCCGCCTCTTGGCCTGATGGTGCGCAGCTTGACGCGGCGGCTTTACCGGCTGACCCAGCAAACCCAGGTGGCCACCGACGAGCTGGCCTATGTGGTGGAAGAAAACGTACTGGCTCAGCGCGACATTCGTCTGCATGCGGCGCAAGGCCTGCAGATACAGCGCTTTGCACGCCTGAGCCACAAGTTGCGCCAACTTTCGCTCAAGACCACCGTGGCGAACGCCGGCATGAGCGCCATGGTCCAAATCCTGTCTGCGCTGGCACTCTCAGCGGTGATCTGCATCGCCTTGCTGCAGGGCGCTGGCGGTGACACCACGGCTGGCAGCTTCATGGCTTTCATCACCGCCATGTTGCTCTTGATTGCACCGATCAAGAGCCTGGCCGAGGTCAGCAGCCCCCTGACGCGGGGCCTGGCGGCCCTCGAAAGGGGCCAGGCACTGATTGATGAGGTGGCGGACGAACATGGCGGCGCACACTCAGCCAGACGTGCACAGGGGGATATTCGGCTGGAATCGGTCACCGTGCGGTACAAGGATGGAGCGCAAGCTGCACTCGAGCGAATCGACCTGCATGTGCGCGCTGGTGAAACCCTGGCTTTGGTGGGCAGCTCCGGCTCGGGCAAGACCACCCTCGCCCAACTCTTGCCACGGCTGCTCGAATGCAGCGAGGGGCGTGTATTGCTGGACGGCCAGGACATCACCCAGTGGAAGCTGGCCAGCCTGCGGGCCCAGTTTGCCTACGTCAGCCAGCATGTGGTGATGCTCAACGACAGCCTGGCCGTCAATGTCGCCCTGGGTCAGGAGCCCGACCGGGAACGGGTGCGCCTGTGCCTGCAGGCCGCCCGGCTCGAGCAACTGCTACTGGACTTGCCGCAGGGCATGGACACGGTTCTGGGGCACAACGCGATGCAACTGTCGGGCGGGCAGCGTCAGCGGCTGGCGATCGCCCGCGCCCTGTACAAGGATGCGCCCATTTTGATTCTGGATGAGGCCACCTCGGCGCTCGACAGTCAGTCCGAGCATGAGGTGCAAAAGGCGATCGAACGGGTCTGTGTCGGCAGAACCTCCCTGGTGATCGCCCACCGCCTGTCGACCATCGAGCATGCCGACCGCATCGTCGTGCTCGACAGCGGCAAGGTGGTGGAGACCGGAAGCCATCAGGAACTGCTGGCCCAGGGCGGCCACTACAGCCACCTGTACCGGCTCGGCTTCAAGCAGGGGTCGCCGCCGATCGAGGCCTGAGCAGGAGGCTGAAATCCGGCCAATGTCCGGCTCTACTCGCGCACCTCAAAGCAGCACGATGTCGTACTGTTCTTGGGGCAGCGCTGCTTCGGCTTGCAGGGAAATCGGCTTGCCGATGAAATCGGACAGACCGGCCAGGTGCTGGCTTTCCTCATCCAGAAACAGCTCGATGACCGCCGGCGCCGCCACCACCCTGAATTCCCGCGGATTGAACTGCCTGGCCTCGCGCAGGATCTCGCGCAGGATGTCGTAAGTCACGCTGCGCGCGGTCTTGACCACCCCTTTGCCCTGGCAGGTCGGACAGGCCTCGCACAACTGATGCACCAGGGACTCACGGGTGCGCTTGCGGGTCATCTCCAGAAGGCCGAGGGCCGAGAACCCGTTGACCGTGGTCTTGACGCGGTCCCGGGCCAGCTGCTTCTTGAGCTCATCGAGCACCGCCTCACGGTGTTCAGCCCTGGCCATGTCGATGAAGTCCACCACCATGATGCCGCCCAGATTGCGCAGGCGCAGCTGGCGGGCGATCACCTGGGCTGACTCGAGGTTGGTCTTGAAGATGGTTTCTTCAAAATTGCGGGCTCCAACAAAGCCACCGGTGTTCACATCAATGGTGGTCAGGGCCTCGGTCTGGTCGATGATCAGATAGCCTCCAGACTTCAGCTCCACCCTGCGGCCAAGTGCACGGGCAATTTCCTCATCGATGTTGTGCAGGTCAAAAATCGGCCGCTCACCGGTGTAGGGAGCAATTTTCTTGAGCATCCCGGGCATGAACTCGGCCGCAAAAGCCTGCAGGACCTGATGCTGCTCGCGCGAATCGACCCGGATGAACTGCGTGGCCTGCGAGGCAATGTCGCGCAGGACGCGCTGCAGCAAGCTGAGGTCCTGATGCAGCAGCGAGGTAGGGGGCAGCCGCAGAGCCTGTCCACGGATATGCGCCCAGGTCTTGCACAGATAGGCGATGTCCTCGCTCAGTTCGGTGTCACTCGCGTCTTCGGCATTGGTGCGCAAAATAAAGCCACCCGCATCGCCGGCCAAGGCCTGCAGGCGCTGGCGCAGTTGCTCGCGCTGTTGCGGTGGAATTTTTTGCGACACGCCGATGTGCTTGTCCTGCGGCAGATACACCAGCAAGCGCCCGGCAATGCTGACCTGCGCACTCAGGCGAGCGCCCTTGGTGCCGATCGGGTCCTTGAGCACCTGAACCATGATGCTCTGGCCTTCGAAGACCTGCTTTTCAATCGGCAAGACCGGCTCGCCGCGCGCGCCCTCAGCGCCCTCCCCGTGTCGGCTGGCAATGCTGCTGAGCAGGTCTCCCACATGCAGGAAGCCGGCGCGCTCGAGCCCGATGTCGATGAAGGCCGACTGCATGCCCGGCAAGACCCGGGCAACCTTGCCCAGGTAAATATTCCCGACCAAGCCACGCTCGAGCGCACGTTCAACATGCAGCTCCTGCACAGCGCCCTGCTCAATCACGGCCACGCGGGTTTCCTGTGGGGCCCAGTTGATCAATATGTCTTGCGGCATGACTGTTGGTCCGGTATGAAGGGAGCGGCGCTGTTGGAAATCCGAGCGGGGCGCCCGGCAGGCCTGGGTCTCAGGCGAGCCTGAGCCCAAGTTCGCGCAACAGCTGGGCCGTCTCCCGCAGGGGCAAGCCCATGATGCCCGAGTAACTGCCGCTGATGTGGCGAATATACATGGCCGCCCTGCCCTGCACTGCATAGGCACCGGCCTTGCCGAAGGGCTCGCCGCTGGCCACATAGTCACGAATCTGCGCGGCGCTCATGGGCTCAAAACTGACCCGCGACACGCTCAGGGCCTGCACCCGCTTGCGCCCGCTTTGCACCGCCACCGCCGTCAAGACCCGGTGGGTGCGACCGGAAAGCTGACGCAATATGGCCGCCGCATGGCGGGCGTCTGCCGGCTTGCCCAAAATCTCCGAGCCGATCGCCACGGTGGTGTCGGCACACAAAATGGGCGCCATAGGCTGGCCCAGCCTATGCAGGCGCGCCAGTGCAGCGTCGAGCTTGAGCGCCGTCACCCGCTGCACATAGCGGGCGGGCGGCTCCGAGCCGTGCACCGCTTCGAGGGCCTCGGCGTCCTCTTGCGGATCGGGCAAGAGCGTCTCAAAGCGCAAACCCATCTGCTCGAGCAATTGCGCCCGGCGCGGGCTTTGAGAGGCCAGGTAAATCATGGCTGGACTCATTGACGGTGATAGGGGTGATGGGCGTTGATGCTCCAGGCCCGGTACAGCTGCTCGAGCAGCAGCACCCTGACCATCGCATGGGGCAGCGTCAGCTCCGACAGCCGCAGACGCTCCTGGGCGGCCTGCTTGAAGCCTGCATCGAGTCCGTCCGGACCGCCAATGACGAGTGCCACATCGCTGCCGGCCTGCTGCCAGTCCTGCAGCTTGCCCGCCAACGCCAAGGTGCTCAGGCCGGTGCCGCGCTCGTCCAGGGCAATCACCCGACTGCCCTTGGAGATCGCGGCCTCAATACGCTGGCGTTCGGCGGCCAGCAGGCTGGGCAGATCCTTGCTACCGCGCACCTCGGTCTTGACCGCCTTGACCTCGATCTTGAAATCAGGCGGAAAGCGTTTGAGGTAATCGTCGCTGGCGGTTTGGGCCCAGTCAGGCATCTTGAGCCCAACGGCCACGATCTGCAGCTTCATGCGCTGCCAGGGGCCTTGCGGGGTGTCTTCTTGCTGGCCACCTTTTTGACAGGCGCCGAAGCTGCCTTGGAAGGCCGAGCAGGTGCCGCTTTTGCTGATGCCGCTTTGGCGGGCGCTGCCTTGGCAGGCAGCTTGTCGGCTGGCGGCTTCTTGACCGCCTTGGCAGCAGTGGACTGGGCCGCTGGCGAGGCCAGGGCTTTCTTGGCCGCTGCTGGCGCCTTGGCAGGCGCGGATTTTCCGGCCACCTTCACGGGGGCCTTTTTGGCCACCGCCTTCTTGGCCGTCGCCGGCACCACTTTGGCAGGAGCAGCCGGTTCGTCCTTGGATCTGGCAGCACCAGCCCGGGCTTTGGGCGCGGTGGCCGGCTTGAGCCGCACCGGCTTGTCGCCCCACAATTCCTCCAGGTGGTAGTACTGCCGGATCGAGGGCTGCATGATGTGGGCGACCGCAGCGCCGCAGTCCACGATGATCCATTCGCCGTTGTCCTCGCCCTCTATCCGCGGCTTGTCAAAGCCGGCCTGGCGCACCGAATCGCGCACACTGGCGGCCAGCGCCTTGGTTTGCCGGTTGGAGGTTCCCGAAGCCACGATGACCCGCTCGAACAGCGAAGTGATGTGCTCGGTATCAAAAACCTGCAGGTCCTGTGCCTTGACGTTTTCCAGGCCATCAACGATGGCTTTTTGCAGCTTGGCGATATTGCGTTTGGCAGAGGTAGCTTGTGGGTCGGTCATGCAGGGGGGCAGGCCTGAGGCCAGTGGGTTGAGGAAAACCTTCAGCCTGCGGCATAAAGGTGATGGTCTGAAATATAACGCGCCACGGCAGGCGGTAGCCGCGCGGGCTCATTGAAGGGGTCGGTGCCCCCAGCCAGTTGCTCGCGCAGAGCTGTTGCGCTGATGGGCATGGCCGGCAAATTCAGCCATTGCACAGACAGCTCGGGCAGCGGCTGATTAGACGGCTGATTGGACACCTGATCGGGCCGCTGGGCCACGCACAGCTGCGCCTTGCGGGCGATATCCTGCCATCGCCGCCAGCTTGTAAAAGCCGCCCACTGATCGCCCCCCATCACCAGGTAGGGCTCGCTACCGGGCTGCTCGGCCAGCAGGGCGTCCAGGGTATCTATGGTGTAGCTCGCCCCGCAGCGCTGCAGTTCGCGCTCGTCAATCACCACCCTGGGCAGGTCTGCAAAAGCCAGACGCACCATGGCCAGCCTATGGGCCGCCGGGCTGAGCGGCCGGCTCTTGTGCCAAGCCTGACCGGTAGGCACGATGCGCAACTCGTCGAGCTTGAGCTGCTCCAGCGCGGCGAGCGCTATCGCCACATGGGCGCTGTGCGGCGGATCAAAAGCACCGCCAAACAGTCCGACGCGACGCGGCGAGCTGCTCAAACCCAGTCCTTGGCCACCAAAAAGTCGGTCAGCAGCCGCGCCTCGTGCGAGCCAGGGGGGTCTTGCCGACGGTAAGACCAGCTGCAGTTCAGCGGCATGGACAGCAAGATGGACTCCGTACGGCCGCCCGACTGCAGACCAAAATGCGTGCCCCTGTCCCAGACCAGATTGAACTCCACATAGCGGCCGCGGCGGTAGAGCGCGAACTCGCGCTGCTTGTCGCCATAGGGCATGCCCTGACGTCGCTCGACGATGGGGAAGTAGGCCGGCAAAAAATGATGCGCCAGCGACTGCTGCATTTCAAAGCTGCGATCCATGCCCAACTCGTTAAAGTCGTCGAAAAACACCCCGCCAATACCGCGCGGTTCGCCCCTGTGCTTGAGGAAAAAATACTCGTCGCACCACTTCTTAAAACGGGGGTATTTGTCAGCACCGAATGGCTCAAGTGCGTCTTTGCACTGACGGTGAAAATGCACCGCGTCTTCCTCAAAGCCGTAACACGGCGTCAGGTCCATCCCGCCGCCAAACCAGGCCACCGGCTGACCTTGCGCAGGCTTGGCCACGATCATGCGCACGTTCATGTGTACCGTCGGCACATAGGGGTTGCGCGGATGAAAAACCAGGGACACGCCCATGGCCTCAAAAGGCGCGCCGGCCAATTCGGGCCGGTGCTCGGTGGCCGAGTTGGGCAGGCGCGGGCCGCTCACATGCGAAAACCCGCAGCCAGCGCGCTCGAACACCGCGCCGTCTTCCAAAATCATGGTCAGGCCATCGCCCTGCAGCATCTCACCAGGGTCTTTGCGCCAGGCGTCACTGACCGGCTTGCCGCCGTCGATGCGCACCACTTCGGCCATGATGCGGCTTTGCAGGCCGGTGAAAAACGCCCGACCTTGGGATACGTCCAAAACACTCATGAGCCCTCCTTGCTCCCTTCCAGTCTGATGGGGGCGGCCAAATCGGGGCGCCGCCCGGTACAGCCCTCGAAGGCTTGTGCGATGCGCTTCATGTCCTCATCAACCTGGCCGCTCAGTTCGATCACATCCATCACACGAACCTGCTTGCGCCCGTAATCGAGCGAGGCGAGAAGTATCGGGACCTGAGCGCCTAAAGTCACTCGATAAAAGCCGCTGCGCCAAGCCGGACGCCAACTGCGTGTCCCCTCCGGAGTCAAAGCAAGCCAGAAATACTCGCCTGCCTGCCGCTTGCGCTCAAACAGGTCAACCATCTGCTCGACCACCCCGCGGGCGGCAGCACGATCGACAGGCACACCTCCCAACCAGCGCAGCCACGCGCCGAACAAGGGGATGCGAAACAAAGTGTGCTTGCCCCAGAACTTGGCCTCGATGCCCATGGCCCATTTGGCAAGAACGCCCAAAGGGAAATCCCAGTTCGAGGTGTGCGGATAAACAACGATCACCCCCTGCAGCGCTGGCAGACCCTCGAAATGCAATTGCCACCCGATCAGACTGAGGATGCGCCGCGCCAGAGCACTGCCGCGAGGGGAAGTCGATGGGTGGGCTCGCATCAGTGAACCTTCAGGCCTTGAGCGCCCGGTGGCCGATGTCGCGACGCCACTGGGCTCCGTCAAAGCCGATCTGGTCAATCACCGAATAAGCGCGCTGCTGCGCCAAGCGAACCGTATCGCCCAGCGCGGTGACGCACAGCACCCGGCCGCCCGATGTCACGGTTTGCCCAGCCTGCTCCCGGGTTCCTGCATGAAAAACCACGCAATCGCTGTCTGCCTCTGGCGCAGGCAGGCCGTGGACCACATCGTCCTTGCGCGGATGCATCGGGTACCCGTGCGCGGCCATGACCACACCCAGGGCTGGCCTGCGATCCCACTCCAGTTCGACCTGATCGAGCGTGCCCGAGGTGGCTGCCAACATCACCTCCGCCAGGTCCGAATTCAATCGCATCATGATCGGCTGCGTCTCCGGGTCTCCCATGCGGCAGTTGAACTCCAGCGTCTTGGGATGCCCCTGGGCGTCAATCATCAGGCCGGCGTAAAGGAAACCGGTATAGACGATGCCATCCTTTTGCATGCCGCGGATGGTGGGCAAGATGATCTCTCGCATGGCCCGAGCATGCACATCAGGCGTCACCACCGGCGCTGGGGAATAAGCGCCCATACCGCCGGTGTTGGGGCCTTGATCGCCATCGAGCAGGCGCTTGTGGTCCTGGCTGGTGGCCAGCGGCAATACATTCTGGCCATCGCACATGACGATGAAGCTGGCCTCCTCGCCCACCAGGAACTGCTCAATCACCACCCGGGCGCCGCCCGCGTTGTGGCTTACGCCCAAGGTGTTGTCCAGAAGCATGAAGTCCACCGCCTCATGGGCCTCCTGCAGGCTCATGGCCACCACCACTCCCTTGCCGGCGGCCAGGCCATCGGCCTTGACCACAATCGGTGCGCCCTGTCTATCAACATAGGCATGGGCGGCCGCCGGATCAGAGAAGGTCTCGTACTCGGCGGTGGGAATGCCGTGGCGCTTCATGAAGGCCTTGGAGAAGGCCTTGGAGCTCTCGAGCTGCGCCGCCGCCTGGGTGGGACCGAAGACCCGCAGGCCATGCGCCCGAAAATCATCGACGATGCCGGCGGCCAGCGGCTGCTCGGGGCCGACTACCGTCAGACCGATCTTGTTGTCCAGCGCCCATTGGCGCAGCGTTGGCACATCGCTGATCGGCACATTGTGCAAGCGGCCATCGAGCGCCGTGCCGCCATTGCCAGGAGCCACATGAACCGCCTGCACTTTCGGCGATTGCGCCAGCTTCCAGGCCAGGGCATGCTCGCGGCCGCCGCCCCCTACGACTAAAACCTTCATCCGATTTCCTTCTGAGCCACTCAAAGGCTGAGCTCAGCATTGTGATAGACGGCCTGGGTGTCATCCAGATCTTCCAGAACGTCGAGCAACTTTTGCATCTTTTGAGCGCTCTCGCCGCTCAGTTCAATGCTGTTGTCGGCACGCATCGTGACCTCTGCCAGTTCAGGCTGCAGGCCAGCGGCTTCGAAAGCCTGCTTGACCGCCTCAAAGTCGGGCGCAGGGCACAGCACCTCGATCGCGCCGTCGTCGTCGCTGATCACGTCCTCGGCGCCGGCCTCCAGCGCCACTTCCATCACCCTGTCCTCACTGACACCCGGTGCAAAGATAAACTGCCCACAGTGCCTGAATTGGAAGGCCACCGAGCCTTCGGTGCCCATATTGCCGCCGTACTTCGAAAAAGCGTGACGGACCTCGGCCACCGTGCGGACCCGGTTGTCGGTCATGCAGTCGACCATGATGGCCGCACCGCCGATGCCGTAACCCTCGTAACGGATTTCCTCGTAGTTGACGCCCTCTAGATTGCCGGTGGCTTTGTCAACATTGCGCTTGATGTTGTCGGCCGGCATATTGGCCGCCTTGGCCTTGTCGATAGCCAGGCGCAGGCGCGGGTTCATGTTGATGTCGCCGCCGCCCGAGCGGGCCGCGACGATGATTTCACGGGTGATCCGGGTCCAGATCTTGCCGCGCTTTTCGTCCTGACGACCCTTGCGGTGCTGGATATTCGCCCATTTACTGTGTCCGGCCACTGAGAAACCTCTTGATTTTGAATTAACCTTGGAAGACCATTTTACTTTTCACGCTGACCCCCTACCCGAAGGCACCCGCCCATGGCCGAACCGCTGCTGATTGCCAAGAACGAACAAGCCCAATGCCTGCTGCTGCCCGAGTTGGCCAACCGCCACGGGTTGATCACCGGCGCCACCGGTACTGGCAAGACGGTCACCCTGCAGACCCTGGCCGAACAGTTCTCGCGCCTGGGGGTGGCCGTGTTCATGGCTGACGTCAAGGGCGACTTGACCGGCATCAGCCAGCCTGGCAAGCCCAGCGACAAGCTCAAAGCTGTGCTGGCCGAGCGCGGCATGAGTTTGCCCACGCCTCAGGCCTGTCCCACCCAATTGTGGGACGTCTTTGGAGAACAAGGCCATCCGGTGCGGGCCACTATCTCCGACATGGGGCCGCTGCTGCTGGGCCGCATGCTCGGCCTCAACGAAACCCAGGCCGGCGTTCTGAATCTGGTCTTCAAGATCGCTGACGACCAGGGCCTGTTGCTGCTCGACCTCAAAGACCTGCGGGCCATGCTCCAGCACGTGGGCGAGAACGCCAAGGACTACACCACCAGCTACGGCAATATCAGCACGGCCAGTGTGGGGGCCATTGCGCGTGGACTGCTTCAATTGGAAAGCCAGGGGGGCACGCAGTTCTTTGGCGAGCCCATGCTCAACATTGACGACTTCATGCAGACCGATGGCCAGGGCCACGGCGTGGTCAATGTGCTGGCGGCCGACAAGCTGCTCAACTCGCCGCGCCTATACGCCACCTTCCTGCTGTGGATGCTCTCGGAAGTGTTTGAGCGCCTGCCCGAGGTGGGCGACCTGGAAAAGCCCAAGCTGGTGTTCTTCTTTGACGAGGCGCACCTGCTGTTCAACGAAGCGCCCAAGGTGCTGGTCGAGCGCATCGAGTTGGTGGTGCGCCTGGTGCGCTCCAAAGGCGTGGGCGTGTACTTCGTGACGCAAAACCCCCTGGATATTCCCGACAGTGTGCTGGCCCAGCTGGGCAACCGGGTGCAGCATGCCCTGCGCGCCTTTACGCCGCGCGACCAGAAGGCGGTCAAGGCCACCGCCCAGACCATGCGCGCCAAGCCGGGCCTGGACATCGAGCAGGCCATCGGCGAGTTGGGGGTGGGCGAAGCCCTGGTCAGCCTGCTCGACGGCAAGGGCCGCCCCAGCCCGACCGAACGCGCCTATGTGATGCCGCCGGCCAGCCAGCTCGGCCCGATTTCCGCAGAGCAGCGCCAGGAACTGCTGCGCACCTCATTGGTGGCCGGCACCTATGAGCAAACGGTGGACAGGGAGTCGGCCTATGAAAAGCTGGCAGCGGCGGCTCCAGTAGGTGCGCAGACCGCGCCGGCCGCGGCCGGCCCAGCCGCCTCGGGATCGGTAGCAGGTACGGTGATGGGCGGGCTGAGCGATGTGCTGTTCGGCTCCACCGGCCCCCGCGGCGGCCGCAATGACGGTATGGCTCAAACCCTGATTAAATCGGCGGTGCGAACCATAGGCAGTTCTGTGGGTCGGGAGATCGTTCGGGGTGTGCTTGGCGGCTTGTTGGGCGGCCGCAGGCGATAAAAGCCGAGCCGCGGGCGCTAGAGCCGAGCCGCGGGGACGCAGACGGCCAGCCCGCCTGACCCAAACCCAGCCGCGAGAGGATCAGCCGGTCGGCGACAATCAAGCCCTGCCCTGCCCCAGCCCCGCGCCATGTCCGAGTTCCTGACCGCCGCCCTCTACAAATTTGTCGACCTGCCCGACTTCAGTGAGCTGCGTGATCGGCTGTTTGCCTTCTGCCAGCCCCGCCAAATCAAGGGCACCTTGCTGCTGGCCCGCGAGGGCATCAACGGCACGGTGGCCGGGCCCGAGGACTCTGTACGCCAGCTGCTCGCCCTGCTGCGCAGCGACCCCAGATTGGCCAAGCTGGAGCACAAGGAATCATGGAGCCGGCATGAGCCCTTCTATCGCCTCAAGGTCAAGCTGAAAAAAGAGATCGTCACTCTGGGCGTAGACGGCATAGACCCCAACCGTATGGCCGGTCGATACGTCAAGCCCGAGCAATGGAACGAACTGATTGCACAGCCCGAGGTGGTGCTGATCGACACCCGCAACGACTACGAGTTCCAGGTTGGCACCTTTACCGGCGCGGTCAACCCCCAGACCCAAAGCTTCTCCCAGTTGCCGCAGTGGGTGGAGGCACAAATGCAGCCAGGTGGCCTGCTGGCTGACAAAGACGGCAAGAAGCCCAAAGTCGCCATGTTCTGCACCGGCGGCATCCGCTGCGAAAAATCCACCGCCTTCATGCGCACCAGAGGCTTTGAGGAAGTGTTTCACCTCGAAGGCGGCATCCTCAAATACCTGGAGCAGGTGCCACAAAGCGACAGCGCCTGGCAGGGCGAGTGCTTCGTCTTTGACGAGCGGGTCGCCGTCGGCCATGACCTCAAGCCGGGCCATTTTGAGCTGTGCCGCTCCTGCCGCCACCCCTTGAGCGCACAGGACAAGGCCTCCCCGCTCTATGAAGCGGGTGTGAGCTGCCCGCGCTGCCACGACAGCCTGAGCGCAGAACAAAGGCGCAGCTTTGCAGAGCGCCAGCGCCAGATCGCGCTGGCCCGCGCCAGGAACGAGCGGCATATCGGCGTGCCCCGCGGCCGCAAGACCGTCCCGCCCCAGCCAAGCGACACGCAAACTGGATCGTCTGAGCCATCAGCGACATAGCGCCCAGCCACAGCCACTGCCCAACTCCCAAAGCATCGCCAAATGATCAAGCTCCAAAGACTCGCCAGCGCGCTGCTGTCCAAAAGCATCAAGGGGCATTTTGGCCAATGGGGAGAGGACATCCTCGTTCGCAAGCTGTTCCCTAAAAACAAGGCGAACGGGACCTATCTTGACATCGGCTGCTACCACCCGTTCATTCACTCAAACACGGCGTATCTCTGGCTCAAGGGCTGGCGTGGTTACAACATCGATGCCAACGCACAGACCATCAAGATCTTCGACAAGATACGTCCACAGGACGACAACATCTGGTCGGCCATCATCCCTCAGACTCAGTACGATGCAGGCTTGCGCGAGGTCTCACTGCTGACCCCCAAGGCATCTGACAACGCCAGCGGAATTTCGGCCACCGGCACGGTCCATCAGGCCGTAGGAATGGAGCGCCAGCACGGCCGGTCAACCACTGTGCCAGCCACCAGCATTTCCGAGCTGCTTGCAGACCGAAAGGTGGGTGCCGTCGACTACCTGAACATCGACATCGAGGGCTACGACGAGATGATCCTGCAGGAAATCGATCTGGCCGCTTTGAAGCCGACGGTGGTCACTATCGAAGACTACTCTGAAGATTTCGCCCAGTTGCTGTCCTCCAGCATCTCCCGGCGCATGGCCAACCAAGGCTACAGTTTGGCCGGCCGGGCAGGGCCTACCTCGGTCTTCCTGAAAAAATCCGGCTAATGGCCAAGGCGAAACGAAGCCTGGCAAGCTCAGCCTAGATAAGGCGCTTGGGCGCTCCCGACTGTGCAGCTGCGGGGCCCGCCCTGCCGACAGATGGCCGCCCTCCTTAGCGCTGCAGCAGCCCTGGATCTCAAAGACGAAACAGACGATCAGGTGCGAGCTGGCTCACTTGTTCCTTGAGTGCTAACTTGAGC
>JBILDR010000286.1:0-3813 GCA_044352515.1 Polaromonas sp. | reverse complement strand
TGGCCGATGCAGCCAACTTCGAGGCCGGCTGCCGGGCTCAGGAAGAGGGCTTTGCCGCGGTGTGCATAGACACCATGAGCGACTCGGGCGTGGCCGCGCTGCGCTCGGTGCTCGACATTCCGGTTTTCGGGCCGGGCAAGGTCTCCATGCTGGCCGCGCTGATGCTGGGCGATCGTTTTTCGGTGCTGACCATGGCCAGCCGCTGGAAGCCGCTTTACAAAAAGGCACTCGACGAACTCGGCCTGCACCACAAATGCGCCTCGGTGCGGGCCATCGAGGTAGCGCCTGATAACCAGGCCCTGCTCTCGGGCAAGGAGGAAGATGTCTTCCCTCTGCTGGAGGCTGCGGCGCGGCGCGCCATAGCCGAAGACGGCGCCGAGGTGATCATCCTAGGCTCGACCACCATGCACCAGTCGCACGCCTGGCTGAGCCAGCGCCTGCCGGTGCCGGTGATCAACCCTGGTCCCTTGAGCTACAAAATGGCCGAGGCTGCCCTGGGTCTGGGCCTGAGCCACAGTCGACAGGGCTACCCCAAGCCCATGCATCCGCGGCTCGAGATGCTGCAGGCCATGATGAGCGCGGCCCAGCAAGCGGTGCGTTAAGGCCAGCGGCCCCTACAGGAGACAGCCATGCCCAAACTGCTGAGTGAGGCGCAGGTACAGGCTTACGAGCGCGATGGTTTCGTCTTTCCGGTCGATGTGCTGAGCGCCGCTCAGGTGCGAGCGCACCGGCAGGAACTCGAAGCCTGGGAGCGCGCTCGCGGTGCGGCCATCGACTTTCCGGAAAAGTCCAAGAGCTATCTGCTCTTCAACTGGGCCGACCAGCTGGTGCACCATCCCCGCATCCTGGACGCGGTCGAAGACCTGATCGGCCCGGACATCCTGGTCTATCACTCCACGCTTTTCCTCAAGGAAGCCCATACCCCCGCCTTTGTGCGCTGGCACCAGGACAGCACCTACTTTTATCTGCAGCCGCACCTGCATGTCACCGCCTGGGTGGCGCTGTCCGAGGCCAGCGTGCAGGCCGGCTGCATGCAGGCGCTGCCGGGCAGCCACCGCTGGGGCGCGCTTGAGCATGACGACAAGCCCGAGCCCATGAACATGATCCGGCGCGGGCAGGGCATCAGCGGCCGCTTTGACCAGGCCCAGGGCCAGTTCATGCCGGTGGGCGCCGGCCAGATGTCGCTGCACCATACCGACTTGGTGCATGCCTCCGGTGGCAATGACAGCGACGACCGGCGCATCGGCTATGCCATCAGCTACATCCCCGCTCATGTGCGGCCGGTGGGGGCGCTGCGTCCTTCAGCCCTGTGCGTGCGCGGGCGCAGTCACGGTCATTTTGTGGAGGAAGAGCGTTTGCGTGAGCCGCTCTCAAGCCAGGCTCAAGACAGCCACAGCCGCGCCTTGGCGCTTTTTCGATCTTTGCAAGACGCCGGCTTTCAAGCGCCGGCCCAGGAGACAGCATGAATACTTCGCCAACCCGGCTGGACGCCCCACAGTTGCAGGCGCTGGTCGAGCGCTATTTTTCGGCGGTCGACCGTGGGGACCTGGCTGCTACGCTGGCTTGCTTTGCACCGACGGCGCGTTTTGGCATCGCCAACCACGAGCTGTACTACCAGGGTCGCGATGCCGAGGTGCGCGGGATGTACGAGCGCTTGGCTGCACGTTATGCCCGGGTCTGGCACGGCGACTTTGACCACGTCATCGACGTGCCCCATCAGCGGGTGGCGAGCCGCTTCAGGGTGGAAAACACCACCCATGCGGGCGAGTTGCTGCGCAAGAACAACTGCAACTTCTTCGAGGTGCAGGACGGCCTGTTCGTGCAGGTGTTTGTCTACATGAGCGGCGAAAACTCGCTGACCTGAAGTCGGCTTTCCGGCTACGAAGCCGCCGGCACTTCAGCTTTGGCTTGCCATCGGCGAGCGCGATACCAGGCCCAGCCATCGCCCCAGCGGCACCTGCAGTCGGGCCAGGCCCAGGGTGGCTTCGAGCAGGTCGCGGCAATGAGCGGCTGGCCAAATGCGGCCGCTCAGGTCCATGAACTTGGCACGCAGTTCTTCACGGGTATAGGGCGATGCGTCATCGCCCCGGTTGACGCCGGCCTCGGCCACAAGCTGGCGGCCGTCCGTGAGGCGCATCAGCACCTGCGCTGGTCTTTCTGCGGGCAGGCGCTGGCTCATCGCTGGGTCGTGGCTGACGCGCACCTTTTGCGCCAGGGCCAGCACATCGGGCCTGCGCACCGCTTCCCAGGTGAAGCTGGACAGGGCGCTGCTGCCGTGGACGATGCGGGTGGCGACTGCAAAGGGCACGGAAAACTTGGCCGCCAGGGTGTTGGCCGGTGCCGGGTCGTCGAGCTCGGCGGCAAGGTGGTAGGTCCGCACCTCGATGGACTCAATCTCATCGGGCTGCGGCAGGCTCTGGCTGGCGGCCAGCTGGTCGATCGCATCGAGCGTGCCGTGGTTGTAGCGGCAGCAGGAATGCATCTTGAAGTAGTTGTGCATCAGATGCCAGTCCTGGCCCAGTTCGCGCACCACCGCCTCGGGGTCGAAGTGTTCGGAGACGATCTGGCCCAGCAGCGAGGCCGGGCCGTCGCGCTCGCCGGTGAAGCCGCATTCGGTCAGGTCCAGGGCCAGCAGGCCGTTGCGATTGCTCAGACCCGCATAGGTGTTGCGTACCAGCCCGCCTTCGAGCATGGTGCGCTTGGAGGTGGCGGTGGTCAGCGAGGAGGCGATGTTGAGCGCCTCGCGCATGGCGCTGGCGCTCAGGTGGGCAATGCGGGCACAGGCCGCGGCCGCCCCTATCGTGCCCCAGGTGCCGTGGGGGTGCATGGCGCCGCGCAGCTGCGAGGCCGCGCCCAGGCGCGAGCCGACTTCATAGCCGACCACCAGGCCGGCCAAAAAGTCGGCCGCATCCGCAGCGCGCTCCTGGCTCAGTGCCACCGCTGCCGGAATCACATGCACGGCTGGGTGGCCGCGCGAGTAGCGGTTGCCCTCGTCCATTTCCAGGAAAGTGCCGGCAGTGCCGTTGATGAAGGCCGCCGCCTCACAGCCGCTGCGCCGGCCCAGGCCAATCAGGCTGGCCGCTTCGCTGGCACCCTGGCGCTCGACCAGAGCCCGTAGCTCAGGCTCGGCCGAGCCGGCAGCCACCGCCGCCAGGGTGTCGGCCAGGATCCAGCCCACCTGCTCCTGTACATCAGGGGGCAGGTTGCGGTAGTCGAGCTCGGCGGCAAACTGGCTTAGGCGGTCGAGGTAGTCCATGAGGGATGCTTTCTTTGGGGGGTTCTTTAGGGTGCGCAGCCGTGGGGCGCGTACAGGTCGTCAGGACTGGTGGTCAGCAGACCCTCAATATTTTGAAGATCGGCCAGCAGGCGGCGCAGGTGAGTGATGCGGCTGGGCATGCCCCAGACCCAGGGGTGTAGGCCCAGGCCCATGACCGCGCTGCGCCCCTGCGCCAGACATTCCCTGGCCATGCGCTGTGCGCCGGCCAGGATCAGAGCTGCGTGCGCAGGAGCCTCCACATGGCGCAGCCATTGGCCTTGCACATCGTCCCATTCGCTCGACAGGGGCAGGGCCAGCAGGCGCCGCGCCGATGTGCCGGCGGGTTCCAGCCAGTAGGGCTGGTCGTCATTGCCCCAGTCCAGGGTGTAGTGCAGGCCGGCATCGGCCAGCAAGCCGTAGGTCTGCGCGGTCGTCCCCCAGTCCTGGCTGAGCCAGCCCAGGGGCAGGCGGCCGGTGTGCTTTTGCAGGGCTTGCAGGCTGTCCGCAATATGCAGCGCCTGTTCTGGCTCGGGCATGTTGGAGTGCATCATCCGTGT
>JBILDR010000285.1:0-3839 GCA_044352515.1 Polaromonas sp. | reverse complement strand
GAGCGCGCCTTCCAGGGCAATCGGGTAGTGCAGACCGCGGCCGAGGAAGAGGGCGTTTTCCATCTTGGCAAAGTCTTCGGCCCAGCTGATCACCTGCGGCTCGAGCGCCAGCACGGCTTGCAGCGCGGCGGGCAGGTGGCGCATGGCTTTGAGATGGGCTGCCTCTTGCGCCTCGCTCAGTTGCCCGCGGGTTTGGGCCAGCGCCAGGGTGAGCAAAAACAATCCGGCCAGTTGCGTGGTGAAGGCCTTGGTCGATGCGACGCCTATCTCCACCCCTGCCCGGGTGATGTAGGCCAGCTGGCATTCGCGCACCATGGCCGAGGTCGATACATTGCAGATGGTCAGCGTCTTGTTCATGCCCAGGCTCTGCGCATGGCGCAGCGCGGCCAGGGTGTCGGCGGTCTCGCCGCTTTGGGTGATGGTCACCACCAGGGTGCGCGGGTTGGGCACGCTGGAGCGGTAGCGGTATTCGCTGGCCACTTCGACCTGGGTCGGAATTTTGGCGATGTCTTCCAGCCAGTATTTGGCCGCACAGCCGCTGTAGTAGCTGGTGCCGCAGGCCAGGATCAATACCGAGTCGACTTCCTTGAAGGTGCGATAGGCACCGTCGCCAAAAAGCTCGGGGGTGATGCCTTCTACGCCCTCGAGGGTGTCGGCAATCGCCCGCGGCTGCTCGAAGATCTCTTTTTGCATGTAGTGGCGATAGGGCCCCAATTCGGCCGCACCGCTGTGCGCCTGCACCGTGCGCACCGGTCGCTGCACCGGCCGGCCTTGCGCGTCGAGCACCCAGTACTTGCCCGGCTGAAGGTCGACCAGGTCGCCTTCTTCCAGGTAAACAATCTGGTCGGTCACGCCGGCCAGGGCCATGGCATCGCTGGCCAGGAAATGCTCGCCGCCTTCGCCCACGCCCAGCACCAGCGGCGAGCCGGCGCGTGCGCCTACCACCCGCTGCGGCTCGTCCTTGCAAAACGCAGCAATCGCATAAGCCCCATGCAATTGGCGGGTGGCCGCCTTGAGCGCCTCGAACAGGTCGCCGTCATAAAGGCTGTCGATCAGGTGGACGATGACCTCGGTATCGGTCTGGCTCTGAAACACATAGCCGCGGGCCTGCAATTGCGCGCGCAGCTCCTCGTGGTTTTCAATGATGCCGTTGTGCACCAGCGCCACCCGCCCGGGCTTGCCCTGCACATCGCCCCGGCCGTGGCTGAAGTGCGGATGCGCGTTGTGGACCGCCGGCGCGCCGTGGGTGGCCCAGCGGGTGTGGGCAATGCCGGTGCCGCCGGCGATGTCCTCGCTCTGGACCTGAGCTTGCAGCTCGGCCACCCGCGAGACGCTGCGAGCGCGCTTCAAGCCGCCGGCATGAACCGCCACGCCGCAGGAGTCGTAGCCGCGGTATTCGAGCCGCTGCAGGCCCTGAACAAGAATGGGGACGATGTTGCGGTGAGAAACCGCCGCGACGATGCCGCACATGGGGGACTCCTTCAGACTGAAGGCTGGAATCCTAAGCTTTTGACTATGATTTTTGATTTCTAATAAATCATAAAAGAGAAATTAAATTTCTCGGCTGCATTAAAATGGAATTAAATTTCTAAATCTTGACTCATATGGAATCATCGATCACAGACGATCTGGACTTGCGCCTGCTCGACGCGCTCCAGCAGGACGCCTCACGCAGCAACCAAGACCTGGCCCTGGCCCTGCAAATCTCGCCGGCGACCTGCCTGCGGCGCATACGCCGACTGCGCGAGGCCGGGCTGATCGAGCGGCAGATGGCGGTGCTCAGCGCTGACCGGCTCGCAGCCACCCTGGGCCACGGTCTGACGGCGGTGGTCGAGCTCACTTTGGACCATCAGGGCGACGAGCAGGCGCGCGCCTTTGAAGCCCGTGCGATAGCCGAAGATGCGGTGCAGCAGTGTTACCGCGTCTCGCCCGGCCCCGATTTCGTGCTCATCGTGCGGGTCGCCGACATGCCCGCCTATGCCGCGCTGGCCCAGCGCTTGTTCAACAGCGACGCCAATGTGCGCAACGTCAAGGCGTTTTTCAGCATTCACCGCGCCAAGTTCAGGCCGCTGGAGCCGCTGGGTTAGTGGCTGGGGGGCGCGCTGGAGCCGCATGATCCACAGGCTTGCCAAAATTTGGCAAGGTCGGTACCTTCCTGATATGAGCACAATGCATATCTCCCTGCCGCAGGCTTTGAAGTCTTTTGTCGATGCGCAGGTCAGCGAGCGGGGGTATGGCACCAGCAGTGAATATGTCCGCGAGCTAATCCGCAAAGACCAAGACCGGCAGCGCTTGCGAGGCCTGCTCCTTGCCGGTGCCGCCTCGGTGCCTACAGCGCCGGTCGATTCGGCCTTTTTCGATAGCCTGCGGCTTCGGGCCCGTCAGGAGTCCGAGCCAAGCCGCCGCGGGTGAGGCCTCTGCGCGCCGGGACTATTTCTTCTTCACCGGCCTTTGCCAGTTGGCCACCGACACCTGCTTGCCGCGCGCCACGGTGAGGGCGCCAGCCGCGGTGCTTTTGGTGATCGTCGAGCCGCCGCCTATGGTGCCGCCAGCGCCCAGGGTGACTGGCGCCACCAGCACGCAGTTGCTGCCCACATGGACATCGGCCTCAATGACGGTGCGGTGCTTGTTGGCGCCGTCGTAGTTGGCGGTGATGCTGCCGGCGCCATAGTTGACCCGCTCGCCCACGGTGGCGTCGCCCAGATAGGCCAGGTGATTGGCCTTGGCGCCGGCGGCCAAGGTGGAATTTTTGACCTCGACAAAATTGCCGATGTGCACCTGCTCGCCCAATTGCGCGCCAGGCCGCAGCCGTGCAAACGGACCGATGATTGCGCCCGCGCCGACTTCCACGCCGAGCTGCTCGCCGTCGATGTGGGTCATGGGCTGCACAGTCGCGCCGGCAGCGATGCGGGCGTTGGCGATCACGCAGTGTGCGCCTATGCGCACCCCGTCGCCGAGCTCGACCTGGCCTTCGAACACACAACCGACGTCGATTTCGACATCAGCGCCGCAGCGCAGCTGACCGCGCACATCAAACCGTGCCGGATCGGCCAAGCGCACGCCTTGCTCCATCAGCGCACGGGCTTGCCGCAGCTGCAAGGCGCGCTCGAGTTCGGCCAATTGCAGTGGGCTGTTGACGCCGGCCACCTGCACCGCATCGCTGATGCGGTGCGCCAGCACCGGCACGCCATCGGCCACCGCAAAGCGGACGATGTCGGTCAGGTAGTACTCCTGCTGCGCGTTCTTGTTGTCCAGCCGCGCCAGCCAAGCGCGCAGCAGCCGGGTGGGCAGCGCCATGATGCCGCTGTAAATCTCGGTGATGCGCCGCTGTGCTTCGCTGGCGTCTTTGTGCTCGACGATGGCCGTCACGGTCTGCCCATCGCGCACGATGCGCCCGTAGCCGCTGGGGTCTGCCATGTCCAGGGTGAGCAGGGCCAATTGCGAGCCCTGGCACAGGGCCAGCAAGGCCTGCAGCGTCTCGGGCCGGGTCAGAGGCACATCGCCCGAGAGGATGAGCGTGATGGAATCGTCGCCCAGCTGGGGCAGCGCCTGCTGGACCGCGTGGCCTGTGCCCAGCTGCGGCTCTTGCAGCGCAAAGGCCAGCTCGGTGCCTGTCGGCGGCAGGGCCTGCACCGCGGCTTGCACCTGGTCGGCCTGATGGCCGACGATCACCACTGCCCGCCGGGCCGATAACTGCACTGCGGTGTCAAGCACGTGAGCCAGCAAAGCGCGATCGCCCAATCGGTGTAACACTTTCGGGCGCGCGCTTTTCATGCGCGTGCCCTTGCCGGCAGCCATGATCACCACATCGAGAGGGGCTGCCACAGCAGCGGAGCTTG
>JBILDR010000284.1:0-3840 GCA_044352515.1 Polaromonas sp. | reverse complement strand
CGGCCCGCCATCGCCCAGCGTACACCGCAGGTGCAGGCTTACTTGCGCTCGGCGCTCTCGTACAGGGGCAACACCTGTGGCAGGGTTTTTTCGATTTCGGCGATGCGAGTCGTACCGGCTGGGTGGGTCGACAGCCACTGCGGCGGCGCCCCTTTGCTGGCAGCTTGCATCTTGCGCCACAGGGTGACGCCGGCCCGCGGGTCGTAGGCGGCCCGGGCAGCCAGTTCCAGGCCGACCAGGTCGGCCTCTGTTTCATCATCGCGGCTGAATTTCAGGGTCAGAAGTTCGGCGCCGTAGTTGGTCACGGTTCGCCCCAGGTCGCCCAAGCCCAGCACCTGCGACAAGATGCCTGCACCGATGCTGGTGGCAGCGCCCTTGCCCATGCGGGCGCGGGCGTGCTCACGCAGGGCGTGGGCGATTTCATGGCCCATGATCTGGGCCACCTCGTCGTCATTGAGCTTGAGTTCTTCGAGGATGCCGCTGTAGAAGGCGATCTTGCCGCCGGGCATGCAAAACGCATTGATCTGCTTGCTGCCCAGCAGATTGATTTCCCACTTCCAGGTGCGCGCGCGCGGGTTCCAGGGGGGCGCAAACGGGATCAGGTGGTCGGCAATGCGGCGCAGGCGAATGACCTGCGGGTGATCGGCCGGCGCCAAAGCATTCTTGCCGGCAGCCTGCTTGAGCATCTCCTGGTACTGGGTGGCCGCTGATCGCTCAACATCTTCGGCTGGCACCAGCTTGGCAAAAGCCGATGACTTGCCGACATCAACTTGTGCCAGGGCAGGGCTTGTCAGGGCGGCAGCCAGCAAAAAACCGCGGCGGCTATTCCAGCGGCCGCTGGGGGGCGCATCGGGGCTCGCGGGCCCAGGGGTCTTGAGGTCACAAAGCCAGCACATGGCGCCAATGATAGGCAATTTCTGAACGGATGGGCAGTCGTCGGGCCTGGCGACCCGTGGGGCTGCGGCCTGGCCTGTGAATCCCTGGGCCAGCCAGGCTTGCTCCTGTGCACAATGCGACCATGAGCCCTCCCGAACCGCCCATCGTCCGTCTGACCTGGCGTCAGACCTTGGCTACTTTGTGGGACTGGCGTGTGCTGTGCTTGCTGGCCATGGGGTTTTCGGCCGGCATCCCGATTTTATTGATCTTTTCGTCCTTGTCGCTGTGGCTGGGCGAGGCCGGGGTGGAGCGCAAGGCGGTGACTTTTTTCAGCTGGGCCGCGCTGGGCTATTCCTTCAAGTTTGTCTGGGCGCCGCTGGTCGACCGGCTGCCCCTGCCGCTGCTGTCGGCCCGACTAGGCCGGCGCCGCGCCTGGATGCTGCTGGCGCAACTGGGGGTGGTGCTGGCGATTTTGGGCATGGCCAGCACCGATCCTTCAGCCGGTGCGGACGCGCTCACCCGGATGGCGCTGTTTGCGGTGCTTTTGGGCTTTGCCTCGGCCACGCAAGACATCGTGATCGACGCTTATCGCATCGAGATTGCTGCGCCCGAGCAGCAGGGCTTGTTGTCATCGGCCTACATTGCGGGCTACCGTCTTGGCATGATCGCCGCCGGCGCAGGTGCTTTGTATTTGGCCACTTACTGGGGCTCGAGCAAGGGCGCCTATGTCTACAGCGCCTGGCAGTGGACCTACGTCGTGATGGCCGCCACCATGCTGGTGGGCATGCTCACCACGCTGGTGACCCGCGAGCCTGCGGCCAGCGCGCAGGCCGAACGACAGCCGTCGAGCGAGCACCTGCGTTTGCTGGCCGTTTTTTTGGCCAGCGTGCTGGCCTTTGTGGGCGTGTTCTGGCTGTGGGGCGATCTATGGGGGACGGTCAAGATCGGCCCGCTGCTGGGCTTGCTGCTGGAAGCGGTGCGCATGGCGCTGTCGCTGGCCGCGGCGTTCGCAGTGGGGGCGACGCTGGTCAAGCTGGGGCTGGCCAGCGCCAAGCAGGCGCATGACACGTGGGTGATGCCGGCACTCGATTTTTTCAGGCGCTATGGCGCACGGACTGCTTGGCTGCTCCTGGCCCTGGTGGGGCTGTACCGCATCTCCGACATTGTGCTGGGCGTGATCTCCAACGTGTTCTACCAAGACCTGGGCTTTTCCAAGGTGGAGATTGCCAATGCGGTCAAGACTTTTGGCGTGGTGGTCAGCATCGTGGGCGGCTTTTGGGGCGGGCTACTGGCTGCGCGACTCGGTGTGATGCGCTCCTTGTTTTGGGGCGCGGTGCTATCGGCATTGACCAATCTGGGTTTTGTCTGGCTGGCGCAGGCCGGCCACCATGTGCTGGGTTTGTATGCGGTGGTGGCGGCAGACAATCTGGCCGCCGGCTTTGCCAGCGCCGCCTTCGTGGCATTTTTGTCGAGTTTGACCCATGTCTCATTCACCGCTGTTCAGTACGCCATCTTCAGCTCGCTCATGACCCTGCTGCCCAAAACCCTTGGCGGTTACTCGGGCGCCATGGTCGATGCGCTAGGCTATCCGTGGTTCTTCGTGCTGACCACGCTCATGGGTTTGCCGGTGCTCGTGCTGGTGGCCTGGGCCAGCCGGCGTCTGGCCCCGCAGGCCTGAGCGATGCCTCTGGCGTGGGCCGGGTCTTCACACATCTTTACCTCGGCCTCAAGCGCCATTGACCCGTTCTGGACACATTAGCCCCATGACACGCTTGCTGCTCATCGACGACGATGCCCGCCTGGCAGCCATGGTGACCGACTACCTGCGCCAAAGCGGCTGGACCGTGGCCCATGCGGCCACTGGCGCTGACGGCATGCGGGCCTTGGTGGACGAGGCGCCCGAGTTGGTCATCCTGGATCTGATGCTGCCCGACGCCGATGGGCTGGACCTGTGCCGGCGCATCAAGGCCGAGTCGAGCGCGGCGGTGCTGATGCTCACCGCTAAGGGCGACCCGCTCGACCGGGTGGTGGGCCTGGAGATCGGCGCCGATGATTATTTGCCCAAACCCTTCGAGCCGCGCGAGTTGCTGGCGCGCATACGCGCGGTCTTGCGGCGCGGCCAGCCTGGCGGCGGCGGGACCGCCGCCGCTGTGCGCCCGCCGCTGCGCTTTGGCTCGCTAGAAATCGACCGCGAGGCACGCAGCGTCAACGTAGCTGGCCGTGGCTGCGAGCTCACCTCCTATCAGTTTGACCTGTTGATGGTGATGGCCGAACGGGCAGGCCGGGTGCTCACCCGCGATCAGATCATGGAGGCGGTGCGCGGCCGCGAACTCGAAGCCTTTGACCGCTCCATCGATGTGCACATGGGCCGCATACGCCAGGCCATTGAAGCCGACCCCAAGGTACCCCGGCGCATCCTGACGGTGCGCGGCGTGGGCTATGTGTTTGCCAAGCAGCAGGATTGAGCCATGAGCGCTCTGGGCTCGCGCCTGTACCTGCGCATCTGGCTGGCGGTGGTGGCGGCGGTGGTGCTGCTCACCCTGGCGGTGGCTTGGGCCTGGCGCGCTTCGCGCGAGGCCTCGGCACCGGAGCCGCCGACGCGCGAGATTGTGCTGCGCAACCAGGCCGGCGAGGTGATCGCGCGCGCACAGTCCGCGCCCCAGCGCAGGCCCGGCCAGCCCCTGGTCTACGAGCTCACCACGGTCGATGGGCAGCAATGGCAGCTCGAGATGTCGCGGCCGCCTCGGCCAGCCGGGCCGCCGCGTGAAGGTCCGCCTCACGACCGCCCACCCCACGGCGGTCCGCCGCACCGGGGGCCACCCGAAAGCGGCCTGCTCGACTTTTGGCCCTTGCGCGGACCGCTGGGTTTTTTCTGGCTGTTGCCCATAGTGGCGGTGGCGGTGGCCCTGGGGGCATATCCGGTGATTCGGCGCCTGACCAAACGGCTGGAGGCACTGCAGGCCG
>JBILDR010000283.1:0-3854 GCA_044352515.1 Polaromonas sp. | reverse complement strand
CGCCTCCAACCAGCTCGGGGAGTTCGAATCGGGGGCGACTGCGGAGTGGTTCGGTCCGGTCGGCTCGGTGGTGATCGGTGGCGTTGGCACCTTGCTGGTGGCAGCCACCTGGATGCGCCTGTTTCCGAGCCTGGCCCAACGCGATCGAATGACGCACTGAGCTTGCGGCCTGCCTGCTTTTAGCGGCGGCTGCGCGCCGCGTGCACATCGACCGCGCTCACAGCGCCGGCGCTGTGGCCCCAGCTGCTGCGCAGGTGATTGAGCAGATTGGCGATGTCTTGCTCGCTCAGGTCTACCCAGTAAGGCGGCATGCCGTAAGGCCGGGGGTTGCCGGCAGTGGCCGGCGGGTAGCCGCCATGCAGCACCATCTGTACAAGGTTGACCGTCGAATCCATGGTGACCGCCCGGTTGCCGGCCAGCGCCGGATAGGCATTGCTCACGCCTTGGCCCTGAGCGCCGTGGCATTGGACGCAGTGTTTGTCATACAGCGCAGCGCCGGCCGCATTGGCTTGGGCCAGGCGGGCCGGCGGCGGCGGGCGGGGGCTGGCCGGCAGGGCTTTGAGGTAGGTGGCCATGGCCTGTAGGTCGGCCTGGCTCAGGTGCTGGGTGCTGTGCAGTACCACCTCGGCCATAGGCCCTTGCACCGAGCCGCGCGGCGAAACCCCGGTTTGCATCAGGGCCACGATGTCGGCCAGGGGCCAGTCCATCAGGCCGGCCTGGCGGGCATCGGTGAGCGAGGGCGCGTACCAGTTTTGCATTGGGATCAGGCCGCCGGCCAGGTCCAGAGGATTGCTTGCGCCCAGGACGTTGCGCGCGGCGTGGCAGGCCGAGCAGTGGCCCAGTCCCTGCACCAGATAGGCGCCACGGTTGTAGGCCGGGCTTTGCTGGGCCTGCGGCTCGAAGGGTTCGGGTTTGAAGTAAAGCGTGCGCCAGGCCGCCAGCGCCCACTGCGTGTTGAAGGGCCAACGCAGCTCATGCGGCGTGTTGGCCCGCGCTACTGGCGGCAAGCTGCGCAGGAAGGCGTAGATCGCATCGGCGTCTTCGCGCTGCAGGCGGCTGTAATTGGCATAGGGAAAGGCCGGGTAGAGTAGGCGGCCGTCGCGCGAGCGGCCTTGGCGCAATGCTTGCCAGAAGTCTTCGGCACTCCAGGCGCCCATGCCGGTGCTCGCATCGGGCGTGAGGTTGCCTGCATAAACGGTGCCAAAGGGGGTGGCGATGCCGCGCCCGCCGGCATAGGGCACGCCACCGCGCTCGGTATGGCAGGCCATGCAGTTGCCGGCGCGGGCGAGGGAGGCGCCGCGCTCGATCAGCGCCTGACCCGTGGGGGCGGGAGAGGCTGTTCTTTCTGCAGCGGGGCGCTGCTCGCGCAGTTCGCGCCAGAGCAGGGTCACCAGGACCAAGGCCAGGGCCAAGGCCAGCAATGCGGCCTTCAGCCTGGCCGGACGGTTCTGCTTGTTCATCGCACGCCCGCAGCCACTGCAGTGCCGCCGCATTCTTGAGCCGCAGTGTTGGCGGCCCGTGCGTCCATCGGCCGGCTGTCGGCCGGCATGGGCTGGGCTGCCAGATAGCTGGAGATGGCTTCGATGTCCTGCACGGCCAAGCCTTTGGCAATGCTGGCCATGCAATCGGGCGCGTGGGCGCGGCGCTTGCCGTTGCGCCAAGCACCCAGCTGGGCATTGAGGTAGTCGCGCGGCAAGCCCAGCAGCCCCGGCACCTGAGGCAGCACGCCGGTCAAGCGCTGGCCGTGGCATTGGGCACAGGCCGGCAACTGCCGCGCTGCATCACCTTGCAGCGCCAACTGGCGGCCGCGTTCGAGCAGGGCGGGCGAGGCGCGTGTGGCCAGCGGGGGCGGGTAGGGCGCTTGCAGGGCCGCAAAATGCTGGGCGATTTCCAACAGGTAGCGCTCGTTCAGTGGGTCGAGCAGCTGGGTCATGGCGCCGTAATGGCGCCGGCCTTCCTTGAAATTGAGCAGCTGGTTGTAGAGGTAGCCGGCCGGCTTGCCGGCGATGCGAGGGTAGTAACCGTCGGGTCCGGCCCGGCCCTGCACACCGTGGCAATGGGTGCAGGCCATGCTGCGCTGGGCCATGCTGTCTTCAAAAGGCGCCGGTGCGGCGCCCTGGGCTGCAGCCAACAGTGGGCCGAGCAGGGCGGCGAAAAGGATCAAGCGCAAGCTGTTCAACATGGCTTCAGTCCTGCGCCTCCAGCACCAGGTCACTGTCCGGATGGGCTACGCAGGGCAGGATGTAGCCCTCCTCTTTTTCTTGCGCGCTCAGGCCTGGCCACTCGATGCGATAGCTGACGCGCCCGCTGATCAGGCGGCGCAGACAGGCGCGGCAAGTGCCATTGCGGCAGGACGACAGCAGTTCGATGCCGGCGGCCTGCGCCGAGCGCAGCAGGCTCTGATCGGCCGGTGCCGTAATCGGCTGTGCGTGCGGCTGTAGCCAGAGTTGATGGATGAGCGGCGCGGGGCTGGGCTCGTGGGCGTTGCGTGACATGCAGGCGGGAATTTAACCGATGCCGCTGTCAGCGGGCTGACGCGCACACTGGCTTTGGCCTTGCCGACGACGGCGAGATCTCATCTGCGACGACAATACTGGGCTTTGTCTATGGAAAATCCTCTTCGAATGTCTACCCAAACCGTCAGGCCCGCCACTGTGCGGGACGCCAAAGCCATCGCCCGCGTGCATGCGGCAGTGACTCAGGCCATGCACCGCGATGTCTTCGGCCTGGACCAACTCAGCGGCCCTTCTTTGGACGAGCTTCAGGTCTACTGGCGCGAGGCGATTGAATACAGCGAGCCGCAGGTGCAGGTCGCCATCGAGGGCGAGACCATGGTCGGTTTTGTCGGTTTTGACCGCTCGCGCGACAAGGGCACACCCTCGACCACCGGTGAAATTTGGGCCCTGTGCGTCCTGCCCGACCACTGGCAGCAGGGCTTGGGCACCGCCTTGTGGGACGCGGCCAACGACGGCCTGAAGGAAGAGGGCTGCACCCGGGTGACGGTGTGGGTGCCGGTGCGTGACGAGCGGGCCTTGCGTTTTTTCGAGCATGCCGGCTTCAAGCGCGAGATGAACACCCTCAAGACGGTGCAGGCGGGCTCGACCAAGATCGAGGAAATCCGCTTGCGGCGCGAGTTGCAGTGATGCGCCAGCGCGGGTCTTGCTTGGCATGAGTTCAGTGCAGCGCCAGGTGCTGCTGGCCCCGATGGAGGGTCTGCTTGATTTTGTGCTGCGCGATGTGCTCACCCGCATTGGCGGCTTCGACCGCTGCGTCTCGGAATTCATCCGCATCACCGACCAGCTGCTGCCTGCGCGGGTGTTTGAGCGGGTCATGCCGGAGCTGTTGCAAGGCAGCCTCACGCAAGCGGGCGTGCCCGTGCGTGGTCAGTTATTGGGCTCGGATCCGGTCTGCATGGCCGACAACGCCGCCCGCCTGGCTGAGCTGGGCTCTCGCGGGGTGGATCTGAACTTTGGTTGCCCGGCCAAGGTGGTCAATCGGCACGGCGGTGGCTCGGTGCTGCTCAAAGACCCTGAGCAGCTCTACCGCATCGTCTCTGCGGTCCGCGCTGCGGTGCCGGCTGCGGTGCCGGTATCGGCCAAGATGCGCTTGGGCTTTGAGCATGACCGCCTGGCCGAAGCCTGCGCGCAGGCCATCGAGGCCGGTGGCGCTGCAGAGTTGGTGGTGCATGCCCGCACCAAGCTCGATGGCTATCGCCCCCCGGCCTATTGGCCCCGGGTGGCCGATGTGCGGGCGGCAGTGACCATCCCGGTGGTGGCCAATGGCGAGATCTGGTCGGTCCTTGATGCCGACCGGTGTCTGCGCGAATCGGGCGCCAGCGCGCTGATGCTGGGGCG
>JBILDR010000282.1:0-3861 GCA_044352515.1 Polaromonas sp. | reverse complement strand
GTCGAGCATGGATACATCGACCGTGCTGCCACTGCGGCCGCGCTCGCGCGCGAACAGGGCCGAGACCACGCCGAGGGCGGCAAACATGCCCGATGCAATATCGGCCAGCGGCAGCACCGGCACCGAGGCGCGGCTTTCCTGCCCCACCGGCACCTTGAGCATGCCCGCTACGCCCTGAATGCTCAGGTCGTGGCCGACCACGGCAGCCAAAGGACCATCCTGACCGAAGGATGAGATGGACACATAGACCAGATCGGGCTTGCGCTGGCGCAAGGTATCGGCATCGAGCCCCAGGCGCTTCATCACGCCAGGGCGAAAGCCTTCCATCACCACATCGGCGGTATCGACCAGCTCCAGGAAACATTGGCGGTCGGCCGCGTCCTTGAGGTTGAGCGCCACCGAACGCTTGTTGCGGTTCATCGAGTCGAACAGACCGACAAAGCGGCGCGAGGGATCGCCGCTGCCCGGGCGTTCAACCAGGATCACATCGGCGCCCAGGTCGGCCAGCAGCAAGGTGGCATAGGGGCCAGGCAGTTGCTCGGCCAGGCTGAGCACGCGCACGCCGGCCAGCGGAGGGCTGGACATCAGAGAACTCCCATCAGAATAAATTCAACCTTGAGCCGGCCGCAGGCCGCCGAAGGTCGCCCAAGAGGTGGCCACCAGCCAGCCATGATCGACCGGCAGGTTGACGCCGGTGATCGCGCTGGCCTCATCCGACAGCAAGAAGGCCGCAGCCTGCGCCACCTCGCGGGTGCTGGATATCTTGCCGCTGGCCGCGTTCTGGGCCATGGTGGGGCGGTCGCGCTGGCCTTGGTCAAAAGCAGCCTGCAAGGCGGGGGTGAGCACCGGCCCAGGCGAGAGGCAGTTAACCCGCACGCCGCTGCGGCCCCACTCGGCCGCTAAATTTTCAGTGAGCGCCACAATCGCCGCCTTCATCGGCCCGTAGGCATGCAGCGGGGTCGAGCGCATTGCCGAAATCGAGGCCAGATTCACGATGGAGCCACGCCCGCGGCGGGCCATGCGGCTGCCAAAAGCAGCGCAGACGGCTGAGGTGCCGCGCAAATTGATTTCAAACACCCGGTTGTATTGCTCCCAGGGCACTTGATCGGGCGGCACCGCCGCACCCTGAATGATGCCAGCGGCACTGATCAGCAGGTCTACCGGCCCATGCTCGGCCTCGATGCGCTCGGCCAAGGCCTGAACCTCGCCGACATCGGATACGTCGATTTCATAGGCATGGCCACCCAGGCGCTGCGCTGCGGCCTGCGCAGCATCGATCTGCCGATCCAACAGCAGCACCTTCGCGCCGCGCTCTGCCAGCAGCTCGGCGCAGGCCAAGCCTATGCCGCTGGCCGCACCGGTGATGACCGCCAGTTGCTGCTCGAAGGGACGGGGATTCATGCGGGCGCTCCTGCGTTGGACAGAATGAAGCCTTCGTAGCCTTTGTCAGCCACCCCCTGGCATTCGCGCCGGTAGATACCAATCTTGGCTGCATAGGGCATGAACACCCGGGGCTTGCCGGGTATGTTGGCGCCGAGGAACCAAGAGTTGGCCAAAGGCAGCAGGGTGCGGTTGGCCGCTGCATTGACATGCTCGACCCACTGGTCTTCGGCCGGTACCGAGGCCTCAATGGTGGAAATGCCCCGCTGCTGCAAGTGTGTGAGGCAGTCGGCAATCCACTGCACATGGTGCTCAATGCCCACCACCATATTGACCAGCACCGATGGGCTACCGGCGCCTGTGATGATGAAAAGATTGGGAAAGCCCGCCGTCATCAAACCGAGCAGGGTGCGCGGGCCCTGCGCCCACTTGTCGCGCAGGCTCAGGCCACCGCGGCCACGGATGTCAATGGCCATGACCGCACCGGTCAAGGCGTCATAGCCGGTGGCACAGACCAGCGCGTCCAAGGCAATCTCTTCCCCCGCCACCTTGACGCCATGGCTCTCAAAACGATCGATCGGGGTCTTCTTCAGATCAACCAGCCTCACATGCGGCAGGTTGTAGGTTTCAAAGTAACCAGTGTCCACGCAGATGCGCTTGGTGCCCAGCGGATGGTCAGTGGGGCACAGCGAATCGGCCACGACCGGATCCTTGACGGTGCGGCGTATGCGCTCCCGCACAAATTCGGCAATGGTGTCGTTGGCCGCCTTGTTGGTCGACAGGTCGTTGAAGGAGTGAACGAAGTTGACGCCGCCCTTGTTCCAGCGCCGCTCGAACTCGCGCTCGCGCTCAGCCTGGCTCACGTCGAAAGCGCCCTTGTCACTGAATTCGTAGAGCGTGCCAACCTCGCGGGCGCGTGCGCGGTGCTCGCGATAGACGGCCTTGAAGGCCTGCTGCTCCTGCTCGTCCAAGGGCCGGTTCCAGGCCGGGATCGAAAAATTGGCCGTGCGCTGAAACACAGTGAGCGCTGCCGCTTGCTTGGCCAGCTGCGGAATCGCCTGTGTGCCGGAAGATCCGGTGCCAATCACACCGACGCGCTGCCCCGAGAAATCGACGCCCTCATGGGGCCATTGCCCGGTATGGTGTATGGCCCCTTTGAAGTCGCCAATACCAGGAATATCGGGCAGGCGCGGCACCGAAAGGGCGCCGGTGGCCATGATGCAGTGCGGCGCGGCAAACTGACGACCGTCCTCAGTGCTCAGGAGCCAGAACTGGCCAACTTCATCAAAGACTGCCGAGGCCACCCGGGTGTTCAGGCGCAGATCGCGCCGCAAGTCAAAACGGTCGGCCACATGCTGGATGTAGCGCAGGATTTCCGGCTGAGCAGCGTAACGCTCGCTCCACCGCCACTCCTGCTCCAACTGCTCGTCAAAGGAATAGGAGTATTGAAGGCTTTCGACATCGCAGCGTGCGCCGGGATAGCGGTTCCAGTACCAGACACCACCTACATCGGCTGCCGCGTCGATGACGGCCACCTTGCGCCCCATCTCGCGCAAGGTATGCAAGGCATGCAGGCCAGCGAAGCCAGCGCCGATGACCAGCACATCAAAACGCTCTGCAGCCTGGCTCACAAGGCGCAGCCCCCGTCGACCGCCAACTCCGAGCCCGTCATGTAGCGCGCCTCATCACTGAGCAAAAAGCACACGACATTGGCCACTTCGTCGGGGCTACCCAAGCGCCCCATCGGGATCTGGTTGATACGCGCCTGGTTTTGCTCTGGTGTGCGCACACTGAGCATATCGGTATCGATCGGGCCGGGGTGTACCGAATTGACCCGGATCTTGCGCCCGACCAATTCCAGGGCGGCGGCCTTGGTCATGCCCCGAACCGCCCACTTGGTGGCGGTATAGGCGATCGCATTGGGCGCGCTGCGCAAACCTACGGTCGAGGAGATGTTGACGATGGCGCCCTCACCGGTGCGCTCGAGCGCCGGCACCACGCTGCGCATGCCCAAAAACACGCCGGTCTGGTTGATGCGCACATGCCGCTCAAACTGCTCAAGGCCGTCCTGGGCCTGCAGGGGCACGGGCGCATAGACGCCAGCATTGTTGACCAGGCCATGCACCGGTCCAAGCGCCTGGGCCGCAGCCACCGCACGCTGCCAGTCCTCAGGGCTGGTGACATCCAGCGGCTGGTAAGCCGCCCGCAGCCCCAGTTCGGCCACCAGTGCCTGACCGGTGTCGTGCAGGACATCCCCAATCAGTACCGAGCCCCCTTCAGCCACGATGCGGCGAGCCTGGGCTGCTCCCAGCCCTCGCGCCGCCCCACTGAGCAGGTAGACCCGCCCCTCAAAACGTTTTGCCAGCATATCGCTCCCCAGCGCCGCCCAGCGGGCCCTGCGTCTGTCGCGCAGGGGCCCCAGAGGCATCTCTCCTCATCCCACCCTATTTTCGAATTTCGGAAAACTTTTCTTGGTTTCGA
>JBILDR010000010.1:0-42011 GCA_044352515.1 Polaromonas sp. | reverse complement strand
TCGACCGGCCACAAGGTCGGCAAGCACCGCATTCAGGGCATCTCTGACGAATTCATCCCGGCGCTGTGCCGCCTAGACCAGTTGGGGCCGGTGGTGGCCGTCCACGACGGCGATGCGATCTTGCTGGCCCAGCGCCTGGCCCGCGAGCTTGGCCTGGGGGTGGGGGTATCGTCGGGCGCCAATCTGCTGGGCGCGCTGAAAGTGCAGGAGCGTTTGGGCCCGCAGGCGGTGGTCTGTACCGTGCTGTGCGACGACAACAAAAAATACCTGTCCACCGACTTATGCCGGGAAGAGCCGCTGCGTCCTGGCTACCTGAGCCCGGACATCGAGCTCATTGGGCTGGAGTCGATCGCCTGTCCGACACCGGAGCTGGCCATCCCCGCATGAGCCGGGGCATCGCGCTCCTGGAACAATGCCTCCGAACTGGCCTCTGATGGGCCGGCCTCTTACCGAGCCCACGCGACCTGGAGAGCCCACCATGGACCGACTGATCATCACTGACGTTTCCCCCCGCGATGGCTTGCAGAACCAGCCCATGGCGGTTTCTGCCCAAGACAAACTCCGGCTGATCGACTGCCTGGTCAGCGCTGGGATACGCAGTGTCGAGGCGACCAGCTTTGTGTCGCCCAAGGCGGTGCCGCAAATGGCCGATGCCAGCGAAGTGCTCAGCGCTCTGCTGGTGCGTCAGCCCGAGCTGCGCAGCTCGGTGTTGGTGCCCAACCTCAAAGGGCTGGAGCGCGCACACGCCGCCGGTGCCCGCGAGATTGCAGTGGTGCTTGCCGCCACCGAAACCATGAACCAGAAAAACATCAATATGAGCCTGCAGCAGGCCGCCGAAGTCAGCGAGCAGACGGTGCTCGCAGCGCACGGCCATGGCATGAAGACGCGGGCCTATATTGCGGTCGCTTTTGACTGCCCCTTCGAGGGCGCTACCGCGCTGGAGCGGGTGATGGAGTTGACGCAGCGCATGCTCGATGCCGGTGCCGACGAGCTGGTGATTGCCGACACCATAGGCTCCGCGTCGCCCGGGATGGTGCGCGATCGAGTCCGCGTCCTGCTCGAGCAAGTACCCAGCGACAAACTGGCCCTGCATTTTCATGACACCCGCGGCATGGCTGTGGCCAACGCCTGGGCCGCGGTGGAGCAAGGCATACGGCGCTTTGACGCCAGCACCGGCGGCATCGGCGGCTGCCCGTTTGCACCCGGCGCCGCCGGCAATGTGGCCACCGAAGACCTGGTTCTGATGGCCGAGCGCAGTGGCCTGGCCACCGGCATAGACCTGATGGCTTTGCTCGATGCGGTGGATCTGGCCGAAGCGCTGCTCGGGCGCCCCCTGGGCGGGCGAAGTGCCCCCTGGCTCAGGCGCCAGCGCGACAAAGCCCGCCAGACCGCCGTTCCTGCCTGAGGCCTGAACCGGCGGGGTGGCGACTTGATTGGCGTTGGCGGCGGCGCAGTCCAGCCCTGCGAAGCCGTCGGCGCGGCCCCCTGCTCAGATCCGCCCAAAATATTCGCGCCGCGCAAATTCCTGCTTGTCGGCTGCGGCATCAAAGCGGTCCTGTTCAAGGCGCTTGATGGTCCGGTAGTTCTCAATGAAATCGGCACCGAAGCCCTCGGCCACAATCGCATCGTCGGTCAGGGCTTGCAAGCCCTCGAGCAGGTCGGCAGGGATGCGCTGCTGCTGTTCATCGTGCGGTCCCGGTTGCGCGGCATAGGGCGAGGTGGTGGCCGGCGGTGGCTGCAACTGCCTGACGATGCCATCGAGTCCAGCATGAATCTGGGCCGCCAGGTACAAATAAGGATTGGTCGCCGGTTCACCCAGCCGGTTTTCAATCCGGGTGGCTGGATCGCCGGGCCCACCGACCACCCGAAAGGCGGCACCACGGTTGTCACGGCCCCAGACCAGGCTCTGGGGCGCCATGGCATGCGCGCTGAAGCGTCCGAAGCCGTTGACGGTGGAGGTGCAAAAGACCGTCATGGCCCGCGCATGGCTTAACAGTCCGGCCAGGTAGTGGGCGCCCAGGTCCGACAAGACCGCTCGGGCATCACCCAGACCCACTGCGCCGGGCCCGGCTTGACGCGCAAAGGCGTTGCGCCCCGAGCGCAGATCCACCAGCGACTGATGCAGATGCCAACCGCTGGACATGATCTTGGGAAAAGGCGGGCGACACATGAAGGTGGCGTGATAGCCCGCCCGACGCAAAGCCTGCCGAACCGCGCTGCGAAACAGCACCATGTGGTCTGCGGCAGTGAGGGCATCACGCACATCAAAGACCGCCTCAAACTGGCTCGGCCCGATTTCAATCTCCAACGAGCTCAGGGGTAGATCCAAGCCCTGCGCAGTACTGCGCACGATTTCAAGTGCTTCATGGCACTGGTCCAGGGTCGCCTCGGACAGCAGGTGATAGCCCGGATGCAGCATTTGCACCTCTGGGGCCGGGCCTGGCCAGTCCGCCGTATCGGGATGGAGCGCGTCCTGTCCATGGGTGTAGGTCAAACGGTACACATGAAACTCGATCTCCAGCCCGCAAGCCATACCCAGGCTGTGCGAGGCAAGCCCTTGCAAGGCGCGACGCAATTGCTGGCGGGTATCCAGTCCGCTTGGTGTGCCATCCATGAGAAAGGCTTCGCACTGAATCCAGCCGGTGCCCGGTGCCCACGGCAAGACCTTGAAGGTGCTCTCGATGGGCTTGAGCAGAAGATTGCTGGCGCCGGCCAGCGCGGGATGCCGAGCGCCAAATTCGGGATCAAAGACCGGTAAGGCGGTGCGGTCTGAGGTGTCCTTCAGGGCCAGGGTGCCCACCATGCCCACGCCCTGACTCAGGGCGGCCAAAGCCGCATCGGGGCTCAGGGCTTTGGCACGAGTCTGTCCATGCAGGTCGCACCAGGCAAAGCGGACCTGCTTGAGGCCCAGCGTCTGGATCTGGCGCGCCAGAGACCTCATGCTGATGTGGCTGTCAGGGCGGCCGTCCAAGGGGCGCTTTCACGACGGCTTTGAACCCGCTCCTGCCACCAGGTCTGCCACTGCTCGGCCGGTGCGATGCCGTCCACCGTGTCGGGGCCGATGCGCTGGCTGGCGATCGGGGCCTGGGCCATGCCCGGGGGCAATTGGCCGGCTTGAACCTGGTCAATGGCCTGCAGCAGTTGGCGGCGGTTGGCCGCAATGGCCACATCGGTGCTGGCCAGGTGCTCGCGGGTGCGGTCTTGAATCGGCCCCATGCTTTCGCAAGCCCATTGGTCGTGCACATTGATGTCGTCTTCGCCCATACCCAGGTAGGTGCGTGTGCGCTGCTCCTGGGCATCAAAGCCCCACTGGTTGTGCCGGCCAGAGCGGGGCCGGTAATCGGGCAAGCTCACTGCACTCAGGCGCTGATCGCGCATGGCGCGCTTGTTTACCGGCTCGGTAAAACTGGTGAAGATGGCATACCAGTAGGTGTGGGTGTCGTCCACCGGCACATGCATTTGGGTGATGGTCAGGCTCTCCGAGAGTGGAATGACGAAGGTATGGGGAAAGATCGAGTGGGTCACCCGCACATGGGTCAGCTCGGTATTCATCGGGCGCAGCGTGGTCAGCTGCATGCCATAGGGCCTGGGCTCCACGCGGATCTGCGGGCGATCAAACTCCCGCATGATGCGGGTCATCGGCCAGCGCTCACCGGCCACCTCGCCTGCGCTGGCGCCGCGGAACTGCCGGCCATAACTGGCCTGCAGCGACTCATCTTCAAAAAAACGGTGCAGGTAGGAGGTGTGCGCCGGATCTATGCCTACCTCAAAGGCCTGCAGCCAATTGCAGCTCCACAAGCCCTTGAAGGCAAAGGTGTGACTGCCCGGCGCCGCAAAACAGTCCATGGCCGGCAGCGGGGGCGGCTCGCTGTCCTGCGGGCCCAGCCAAGCCATGAGCACGCCGCTGCGCTCGATCACCGGGTAACTGCGCTGCCGAATACGGCTGCATAAGCGGCTCTCCGGTGGCTCGGCCGGCGTCTCCAGGCACTGGCCACTGACGTCGAACTTCCAGCCATGAAACGGACAGCGCAGGCCATTGCCCTCATGACGGGCAAAGGCTAGGTCGGCGCCGCGGTGGGGGCAAGGCCGGTCGAGCAAACCAAACTGCCCCTGCTCATCACGGAACAGCACCAGGTCTTGGCCCAGCAGTCGCACCGCCTTCAGGGGCCGCTGGGCCATGGCGGAGTCCAGGCTCGGGTCGAATTCATCGACCAGCGCCACCGGCTGCCAGTAGTGGCGCATCAATTGTCCGCAAGGCGTACCCGACCCGATGCGGGTGATGCGTTCGTTAGTGTCGGCCTTCATGGCGTGGCGTTCGGGAAATAGTGCGTAATCGTCAAAACCATCTTAATCCCAAAGGCCAGGTCGGCCGCTCAGGCCGAACCCGGGTCGACCCCTTCGGCCCACCGGCGCCCAGTCTTTCCACAATGCTCCCAAGGATCCCCCCGGCCGAGGTCCTTAGAATGCAGGCCTCGCCTCCATTTCAAACATACATCTATGGCACGCACCGTCAACTGCATCAAACTCGGCCGTGAGGCCGAGGGCCTGGACCGTCCGACCTACCCCGGCCCGCTGGGCCAGCGTATTTTTGAGCAGGTCAGCAAAGCCGCCTGGGCAGAGTGGCTCAAGCAGCAGACCATGCTGGTCAATGAAAACCGTCTTAATTTGGCCGATGCACGCGCCCGCCAATACCTGGCGCGCCAGATGGAAAAGCATTTCTTCGGCGAAGGCGCCGATGCCGTCAGCGGCTACGTGCCCCCCAGTCAACCCTGAAGTCGGTCCCAGATGGCCGAGCCGGTGGTCTGGCTGGACGACGGCACCCCGGCCAGCCCGCGCTTTAATGACCGTTACCGCAGCTCGGTACAACAGGGGCGCTTGCAGGCCGAGCAGGTGTTTTTGGGCGGCTGTGGTCTGCCCGAAGCCTGGCAGGGCCAGCGGCAATGGCGCATTCTGGAAAACGGCTTTGGCCTGGGCCTGAATTTTCTGGTCAGCTGGCAATGCTGGCGCACGGACCCGCAGCGCCCCACGCTCCTGCACTACGCGGCCACCGAGGCCTATCCGGTCAGCGCATCTGACCTGTTGCAAGCCTGTCGGGTGTACACCGACCTGCTGCCGCTGGCCCTTGAGCTGGCGCGGCAATTTCAAGGGCTGCTGCCCGGCGTTCATAGGCTGGCCTTTGATGGCGGGCGGGTGCTCTTGACGCTGCTGATCGGTCCGGCCGAACGCATGCTGCGATCGCTCGACGGCAGCTTTGACAGCGTCTACCTCGACGGTTTTGCAAGCGACCGAAACCCGCAGATGTGGGAGCCGGCGCTGCTTCAAACCATCGCCCGCCGCTGCCGGCGCGGGACGCAACTGGCCACATGGACGGTGGCCCGCAGCGTGATCGATGGCTTACGCCAAGGTGGCTTTGAGATTCACAAGACCGATGGCGCCGCGCCCAAGGCCGACCAGCTCAGTGCCAGCTACCAGCCTGCGTGGCAGCCGCGACTATCCCCTCGAAGCAGGCAAGCAGCACGCGCACCGGGAAGCGCCCTGGTGATCGGCGCTGGCCTTGCCGGTGCGGCGGTGGCGGCCAGCCTTAAGCGCAGGGGCTGGCAGCTCAGCCTGCTGGAAGCTGAGCGGCCGTCAGCCGGTGCATCCGGTCTGCCCGTCGGCCTGCTCAGCGCACATGTTTCCCCCGATGACGGGCTGCTCTCGCGCTGGAGCCGCGCCGGATTGCGCATCACCTGGGCAGAAGCAGAGCGGATGTTGGAGGCTCAAAACCACTATAGCGCCGGCGGCGTCCTGCAAAGACGCTTCGACGCCTCCGGCGCCCTGCCCCGGGACTGGTCCGAGGCCGGGCAATACTGGAGCCGGGTCGCGGGGACAGTGGCCGGGCTGGAGCCCAAGCTCAGCCAGGGGGCCAGCGACGGCGCCATCTTCGAAAGCATCTGGCACGCCAGGGGCGGCTGGATACGGCCCGCGGCCCTGGTCAGTGCCTGGCTGAGCGAAGCAGGTGTCTGCGCGCAAACCGCCCAGGTCGACCGGCTACTGCGCCAGGACGGCCAGTGGCGGGCCTTCGATGCGACCAGCGCTGAACTGGCCCGAGGCGATCTGGTGGTTTTGGCCAACGCCACTGATTGCGCGCGCCTGCTCGCCACAGCCGGCGCGCATATCGAGGGCGGCGGACAAATCCTGCGCGGACAAGTCTCCTGGGGCCAGCATGAGCCGGACGATTCGCTGCCACCGGTGCCTGTCAACGGCCATGGCCACCTGGTGCCCAGCTTTAAAAATGCGCAGGGACAGACCTGCTGGCAATTTGGCGCAAGCTTTGACCGCGACCAGACCGACCTACAGCCCCGGCCGCAAAGCCATGCGGACAACCTGAGCAAACTTGCGCAACTGCTGCCCCGCACAGCGCAGAGCCTGGCCAGCCGACAGGCGCAGCCCTGGGTAGGCCTGCGCTACGCCTACAAAGACCACCTGCCCCTGATCGGGCCTATCGATGAGAGCCGCTGGCCCGGCCTGTGGCTGAGCACCGCCTACGGCTCAAGAGGCCTGGCTGGCACCGCCCTGGCGGCCGAACTGATCGCCGCCTGGCTGCATGAGGAGCCACTGCCGGTGGAGGGGCGTTTGGCACTAGCGGTGTCCGCGGGGCGCCAGATTCCCCGCTCGTGAGGCCAAAGGCAAAGCGTTCCTGAAGGGCTGTTTTTCTGTCGGGCGTTGACCAGACCTTGCTGGCTTCAGACAATAGCCCTATGAACAGCCCCGCTCTTGACCTCAGCCCTTTTCGATTGGCCTTGGCCGCGCTAGAGGACGGCTTGGGTGTGGTGCGAGACGGGGCCTGGTTCAGTCAGCAAAGCGAAAAAGTACGCCACACCTTGATTGCTGGCGTGATTCAAAACTTCGAATTCGTCTACGAAATCGGCACCAAAATGCTGCGCCGCCGCCTGGAGATGGACGCCCTGAACCCCAGCGAGGTGGACTTCGCCAACTTTCGCGATGTGCTTCGGATCGCTGCTGAAAGAGGCCTTATTTCGGATGTGACCGCCTGGTTTGCTTACCGCCAGATGCGCAACATCGTTGCGCACACTTATGACCATCACAAGGCCCAGCAAGTCTATGAAGGTATTCAGGCCTTCATGCTCGACGCCCGCCTTCTGCTGAGCCGCCTGGAGCAGGCCCATGACTGAGCCTATGCATGGCATGAATGAAGAGCAGCGGGCCCTCGTGAGGCATATCCTGGGTACCTGGGTGCCCGGCCACGAGGTGCGCGTTTTCGGCTCGAGAGCTCAAGGCCATCCAAAGGCCTACTCCGACCTGGATCTGGTCATCATGGGTGAGGCACCCATCCCCTTGGCCACCATGGGTCAACTGCAAGACGCTTTCGCCAACAGCGAACTGCCATGGCGTGTGGACGTGATCGAATGGGCCAGCACATCGCCCGAGTTTCAGCGGCATATCCAGGCCAGCAGCGTGAGCCTGTCCGCACTCAACTGAGCAATCCGTCTGGGCTTATCTGGCCCGCTCCGCACTGGCCCGCTGAATGCCGCTCAGTGGCATTCCATCAAGTTACCAAACCCAGCCACCTTGTCGGTGATGCCCTGGGCGCGCAGCGCATGCCAGTAGGTGGCGGTATTGATGGCGATCACGGGCTTGCCCAGGAAGAGCTCGGCCGCGGCGGCCAGGCGGATCATGGACAGGTTGGTGCCGACCTGCACGATGGCGTCGACATCGTCGCCGTCGAGCTTTTGCAGGGTCTGGCGGCACATTTCGTCGGTGGTGTGGGCGATCAGCACCGGGCTGGGCCGCTCAAGGCAGATGTCACGCACCACGGTAAAGCCGCAGTCGCTGTAAAAGCGCCGAACTTCTTTGTTGGCCACCTCAAAATAAGGCGACAGGAAAGCGATGCGCTTGGCTTTGTAGACATTGAGCGCGGCCTCGGTGCCGAAGGAGCCGCAGCTGACTTTGACCTGGGCGCGCTCTTCCATCATCTTGATGTAGCCCTCGGCGCCCTTGCGGCCGTTCCAGAAGGTGGCAGCCGACATGCCCATGATCATGTAGTCCATCTCGCAGGTGCGCAGCACATCGATGGCCTCGAGCGTGGACTTGTTGATGTTGTCGACCAACTTGAGGAAGCTCTCGTTGTCGTTGACCGGGTTGTTGGGGATCGCGATGCGGCTGTAATGATTGGTGACGCCGACCGGGCGCAGGTCGTCAAAGTCGGGCTGCACGATGGTGTTGGTGGATGGCCCCAACACGCCAAATTTTTGTCGGTACCCCAGATGATCAGCCATGGTCAACTCCTAGTGTGTTGTGCGATGAATTCGTCGCGGCTCATCACATCCGCATATTTCTGCTTCATATCGAACAGGTTGGCATCGTGCGGCTCGATGGCACGGTCGCCTACGCAGTCGCTGATGACGACGGTGCGCAGGTTGTGCTGCATGCTGTCGACCACGCTGGCGCGCACGCAGCCGCTGGTGGTGCAACCGACGATGACGGCGGTATCGACCCCGCGCTGCAGCAGCCAGCCGGCCAGACCGGTTTCAAAAAAAGCCGAGGCCGACTGCTTGCGGATCACCCATTCGCCGGGCAGCGGCTGGAGCTGGGGCACGATCTGCGAACCCGACGCGCTCTCGGTGAGCTTTTGCAAGGGAGGGACCCGCAAGGCAAAGATGTTGTGGTTGGAGCCGTCGTCCTCAAACACCACCCGGGTATGCACGATGGGCAATTGCTGCGCCCGAAAGTGCGCGAGCAAAGGGACGGTGGCATTGGCAGCGGCCAGGATGTGCGGGCCGCCGAGCTGGTCGAAGTCCACGAATCCGTTGACGAAGTCGACCAGCACCAACGCGCACCTGCGGCCTATGCCAGAGGTGCCGCCCAGGCCCTGGTGTTTGTAAATCGCATGCTTGTCCATGACGGCTCCCGCTTTCAGTCTTGCTTGTGTTCGCTGTCGAACTGGGCGACCCAGTCAAAACCCATCATCTGGGAAAACTTGCCGAAGTCATACAGCGGTGTACTGGTGCCCACGGTCGAACCGGTGGCTTGTATGCCCTTGTACACGCTCTCAAAAGCCGCGCCGGCCGCCAGAAATGCGGCCGCAGGAAAGATCGCCAGGCGGTAGCCTATAGCCTGCAAGTCTTCGCGGCTGAGCACCGGCGTGCGGCCACCCTCGACCATATTGGCCACCAGCGGCAGGTCAAAGGCTTTGCCGATGCGCTCCATCTCTTCGATCGATTCAGGGCTCTCCACAAACAGCAAGTCAGCGCCAGCACGGGCGTAGACCTCGGCGCGGCGCAGCGCTTCGTCGAGGCCGTGGGTGGTACGCGCGTCGGTACGGGCGATGATCAAAAAGTTGGGGTCGCTGCGGCTTTCCACCGCCACCCGGATCTTGTCGGCCATCGCCTGCGCATCGACCACCCGGCGGCCGAGCATATGGCCGCATTTTTTGGGAAATTCCTGGTCTTCGAGCTGAATCACGCAGGCACCGGCGGCCTCGTAGCCGCGCACCGTGTGCATCACATTGAGCAGACCGCCGTAGCCGGTGTCGCCGTCGCAGATCATGGGCGTGGCGGTGATGCTGGCAAATTGCTGCACCCGGTTGACCATGTCCGAGTAGGTGGCCAGGCCAGCGTCGGGCATACCCAAGTAAGAGGCCACGGTGCCGTAACCGGTCATGTAGAGGGCTTCGAATCCCATGCGGTCGGCGATCTTGGCCGAGACCATCTCGAAGACGCCGGGCGCCGACAGCAGGCGCTTGTCGCGCAGACGGGCCGCCAGCTTGGCACGGCGATCGGCATGGCTGACGCGGGAGATGCCGCGAACGATGTTGTCAGACGGGTTCATGCAATGGCCTCCGCGCGATCGAGCGCATCAAGCATGGAAGATTTACGCAGGTATGCGCGCGCGGCCGCCGGATCGGCGGCGGTGGCGCGCAGCGCGTCCTGGGTTTTCTTGCGCGCCACGGGATCGCGCTCTTCAATCTCGGCCTTGTTGCGTGCTGTGCTGGCGTTGATGTACTCAATCGCGATGGTGCGGCGCTGGCGCTCGTAGCGGTCGAGCAGGCTTTCATCCTGGCCCTGCTGCAGCACCTCCAGCAATTTGTGGGACAGGTTGAAGGCATCGTGAACGCCGCCGTTCATGCCCATGCCCCCGAGCGGATTGTTGATGTGGGCCGAGTCGCCAGCCAGCAGCACCCGGCCGCGCCGGAACTCCTTGGCCACCCGCTGATGCACTTTGTACAAAGTGCGATGGATGGTTTTGTAGGGCTGGGGCTGGGCCAGCAGGTTTTGCAGCCGGGCCTGCACCGCCTCATCAGTGAGCACCTCTTCGTCGCTCTCCTCTGGGCGGGTTGGGAACAGCACCCTCCAGAGTGTGGGCACACGCAGCAGCACACACCACTCTTTGGGGTCTGAGCAGTAGTTCACATACGACAGCTTGGGCAAATGGTTGGCGTATTCAAAATCAGTGGAGATCACCAAGAAGCGCTCCGGGTAGGTGTAGCCCTCGAACTCAATGCCCACGCTGCGCCGCACCGCGCTCCAAGCCCCATCAGCGCCAATCAGGTAGTCGCCCTCCAGGCGCAGCGTCTCGCCCTCCTGCTGGGCCACCAACTGCACCTTGTCAGCCGATTGGGTGACCGATTCAACCTTGGCATTGAACAAGATCTTCACATGGGGCAGTTTGGCCAGCTGGTCCTTGATGGCTTCGGTCAGCTTCCACTGCTCGCATTGCAGGCGGAAAGGGTGCTCGGTATCGTTCTTGAGCAGATCCATGTCGAATTCGGCGATCACGCCCTCAGTGCGGTCGCGCTGCTGCGTGTAGCGAGCCACCAGGCCCTGCGGCACGATAGTCTGCGACAGGCCATAGCGGGCCAGCATGTCCAGGGTTGGCGGGTGGAAGGTCGAAGCGCGCAGGTCCATGCTCAAACCCGGCGCGCCTTCAAGCACCGTTACCGCAATGCCAGCCTGGCCCAGAACCAGGGCGCTGACCATGCCAACCGGGCCGGCACCAGCAATCAAGATGTGGGGTTTCATCAAATCGTGCTCCAAACTAAGATGGCTAACTGTACACAACTTTGACCCGATTCATCAAGCACTGAAAATCAAGGCTTGGCGCAATCGTTGGAAGCCTAGACAGTTTTCCGGGTGACTGCGGGATACCGCCATCAGTGCAAACCCTGAGCATGCCCCTTTGCCTGCTGGTGGATTCTGCAAACTTGTACACAATACCTTATAGTCAACGCAAACCCAAGCCCAACCATGCCTCGCGCCAGCAGTCTTGCCTACGACACCGTTCGCCAGTTCATTCTGGGGGGCAGCTTTCTGCCTGGAGAGCGGCTGGTCGAAGAGGACCTGGCCCACAGGGTAGGCGTCTCGCGCACCTCTATCCGCGACAGCTTGCGTCGTCTGGCCGGCGAAGGCCTGGTGCGCACCGAAGCCAACCGCGGCACCTTTGTGGCCGAAATGAGCAGCGAGGAGATTGATGAGATATTCCAGCTGCGCGCGGTGCTCGAGGGCCACGCCACCGCGCTGGCCGCCATCAACGGCAAGCCCGAACATTGGGACCTGCTCAGCCAGAAGGCCGACGAGATTGACGCACTGCTCGGCCAGGACCTGGATCCGCAGGCATTCTTTCTGGGTTTTCAGGACAGCAACACCGCGTTTCATGCGATCTTGCTGCAAGCCAGTGGCTCCAAACGCCTGCAGGCGCTGACCAAATCGCTCATCGAGCTGCCTCTGGTCACGATGAAGCAGCACAACTGGCCTGGCGAGGTCAAGGTGCGTCGCTCCAATGAGCAGCATCGCGAGATCATCAGCGCCTTGCGAGCCCGCGATCCGCTGCTGGCCAGGCTGCATGTGCAAGCCCACATCATCCATGCCCGGCCCAAGGCCATGATCGAACGGGCCTTGGCGCCGGTGGCCCTGCTGTGAACGCCGTGGCACCGCCCTCCTCCATGGCCATCGTGATTACCGGTGGCGGCCGCGGCCTGGGCTGGGAGATGGCCGATGCACTTTTGCAGGCCGGTCACCGGGTGCTGGTCACTGGTGCGCGCGAATCCACAGAACTTCAGGAAGCTTGCGATCGCTGGAATGAGGGCCTGAGTCAGCCGCGCGCCCTGTCCATGGTGGCCGATGTGGCCAACTGGACGCACTGCCAGGCGGTGGCGCAGCGCTGCCTGGACGCGTTTGGCCGCATCGACGGGCTGATCAACAACGCCGGCCGCGGCATGCTGGAAATCAGCCAGACTTTCAACACCGAGCCGGCTCTGTTCTGGCAGGCCGATCCTCAGGGTTTTGGCAACATCATCGACGCCAATGTCACAGGCGCCTTCCTCATGGCCCGCGCTTGTGTACCGCAGATGGTGGCGCAGGGCTTCGGCCGGGTGGTCAACATCTCCACCAGCCAGGTGACCATGGTGCGCACCGGTTACTGCCCCTATGGCCCGAGCAAGGCGGCCCTGGAGGCCATGAGCGTGATCTGGGCCAAAGACCTGGAGGGCAAGGCAGTGAGCGTCAATGTTTTGCTGCCCGGCGGCGCGGCCGATACCCGCTTGCTGCCCGGCAGTGGCTCAGACCGGCGCGGCGCCGATGGCAACCTGCTCTCGCCGGCGCTGATGCGCGCGCCCATCGTCTGGCTCATGGGCCAGGCCGGCGCTGATGTGAGTGGCCAGCGCTTTGTAGCGCGCCTGTGGCCCGAGGGTCAAACCGGCGATCAGGCTGCAGCCCTGGCCCGCAGTCCGGCGCATGAGTTGCCGGCCGTCATGTGACAGCCCGAGAGCCAATGCCATCATGAAGACACTGCAGTTCGGCCAATTCAGCATCGATACCGTGGTGGAGACGGCCGGGCCGTTTGCCCCGGTGGACTTCGTCTTGCCCGGTGTGGATCTAGCGCGGCTGGAGCAGCATTCGGACTGGCTGATGCCGCGTTTTTTGAACGCGCAGCGCCAGCTGATGATGAGCTTTCACAGCTTTGTGCTGCGCACGCCGCGCCACAACATCCTCATCGATACCTGTGTCGGCAACGATAAGGAGCGACCGCTGCGTCAGGGCTGGCATCGTCAGCAGTCGAACTACCTGCAGTCACTGGCGATCCTGGGACTCAAGCCCGAGGACATCGACTTTGTCTGCTGCACCCATCTGCACGCCGACCATGTGGGCTGGAACACACAACTGCGCGAAGGCCAGTGGGTGCCGACCTTTCCCAATGCGCGCTATGTGTTTTCCGACACAGAATACAAGCACTGGGAAACCGAGCACCAGCAAGCTCTGGCGCAAGGCCGGCCCACGCCCAACCACGGATCTTTCGGCGACAGTGTGCTGCCGGTGGTTGACGCAGGCCAAGCCCTGATGGTCGAGGACGGTCATGACTTTGAGGCCGGGGTGCGACTTGAGCCCGCCCATGGGCACACGCCGGGCTCCTGCGTGCTGCATGCACGCAGCGCAGGCGAGCATGCGGTGTTCACCGGCGACATCATGCACACGCCGGTGCAGTTGATCGATCTGTCCTGGTCCTCACGCTTTTGTCATGACCCATTACAAGCCCAGCAGGTACGGCAGACCCTGGCCGAACAACTGGCAGACACCTCGAGCTGGATGATGGCCGCGCACTTCCCCGACCCCGTGGCTGGCCGCATCGTCAGCCACGCCCAGGGCCTGCGCTGGTCCTGCGATCACTCTTGAACAACCTCAAAGACAACACCCCATGCACTATTCCTGGTCCCCCCTGATCAAACGCCAAGCCCTGCGTTGGCCCGGCGGCAAAAAGCTCGCCGTGATCATCACCATGAATTGCGAGTATTGGGACCTGACCCGCGAAGGCACCGAGCCCAATTACGCAGGCGGCCCGCCCATGTTGCCCGACATGCTGCCGGGCAATGTGGCCGACTTTCCCAATTTCACCTGGCGCGAATATGGCCAGCGGGTCGGCGTCTGGCGCATGTTCAAGCTCTTTCACGAAATGGGCGTGCCTTTTTCCTGCACCATGAACGCCAAGACCGCGCTCGAACGGCCAGAGATCATTGAATACGCCAAGGAGCGCGGCTGGGAAATCGTGCCGCACAACTATGAGCAGGGCGAACTGCTGACGCGCTACACCTTTGACATTGACAAAGAGAGGGCCGTCATCGACGCCACCCTGGATGTCTATGAAAAGGTCGTCGGCCGCAAGGCCAAGGGCTGGCTGTCGTCCTCGCTGCGCAGCACGCCCAACACGCCAGACCTGCTGGCCGCGCGCGGGCTGAAGTTTTTCTGCGACTACATGAACGATGAGCAGCCCTATCTGATTCAGACGCCCTCGGGGCCCATCGTCAATGTGCCCTATACCATCGAGATCAACGACTTCACCTTCTTCCACCGCCGCGCCATGACCACCTGGGACGCGGCGCGCATGCTCAAGGATCAGTTCGACGAGCTCTACCGTGACGGCGCCGACAGCGGCCGCATCATGAGCGTAGGCCTGCACCCGCACGTCTCGGGTCATCCGCACCGCATGCCCTGCTTCCGTGAATTCTTGGCCCATGCCAAGGGCCACCCAGACGTCTGGTGGACCACCCGCGAGGAAATCGCCGAGTGGTATCTCCAGAATCACCACACCCACATCGCCTGAAGGCCACGATGCAACTGCTGCAACAAATCGTCAACGGTCTCATGCTCGGGGGCATTCTCGCCTTCGTGGCCGTTGCCTTTACCCTGACCATCGGGATGCTCAACTTCCTGAACTTCACCATTCCGGCGCTGTTCATGCTCGCCGGCATGGTGACCTGGGCCCTGTCAAGCAGCGGCGGCCACTTCATGAGCCTAGGCTGGCACTGGACCTACGCCGCCGCCGCCGGTATTGCGGTGGCTGTGCTGGCCTCTTTGCTGATTGAGCGCTTTACCTACCGCTACATGAAGGCGCGCTTTGGCGATGCCACCGAACACGCCCTGCCCTTGGTCAGCTCGCTGGGCTTTCTCATCATCTTTGAGCACCTGGCCATGACGCTCTGGAGCGCCGATCCGCAGCGCTTTGAATTGCCTTTCAAGAGCTCGACGCTGGAAATTGGCGGGCTGCTCTTCGGCATCCCTCACCTGATCAGCTTGGCCTCCGCCATTGTTCTAGTGGCCCTGCTCAACGGCATTTTGGAGCGCACCCGCCTCGGACGCGCTTTACGCTCGATCGCCGAAAATCCGGATGCCGCCACGCTCATGGGTGTGGAGGTCCAGCGCATCGTGCCGGTGGTGTTCGTGATCGCGGGCGTGCTGTCAGCGCTGGCCGGCATCTTGTACGCAGCCAGCTACGGCACGGTCACCCCTTTCATGGGCGATGCGATCGCCACCGACGCGATTGCCGGCATGGTGCTAGGCGGCCTGGGCAATATCTGGGGCGCGATTGCCGGCGGTTTGCTGGTTGGTCTGGTCAAGGTGCTGGCCATTAGCACCTTCGGCGCCGAAATTGAAAAGATCCCGGTCTGGGGTCTGTTGCTCGTCATCCTGATCGTCAGGCCCCAGGGTCTGTTCGGACACACACGCATCGGAAAGGGCAAGTTCTGATGTCTGGCTATCTTGCTGGCCTGCTGGCCATGTTGTCGATCAATGTCATCGTGGCCTATTCGGTCTTTCTGCCCGGCTCGGCCGGCTTGCTCAACCTGGGCGCTGCCGGCTTCGTGCTGGTGGGGGCCTATACCGCCGGCGCTTTAAGCTCCCTCTACGACATGCCGCTGGCACCGGCCATCGCGCTGGGTTCGGCCATGTCGGCCTTGGTGGCATTTTTGATTGCCTTCCCGATTTTGCGCACCCGCGGCATCTACATGGTGCTGGCCACCTTCGCCTTTGCCGAGGTGGTGGGCGGCGTGCTGCTCAACATCCCCAGCCTGGGCGGTGCGGCGGGCCTTTCGGTGATGGCTTACGCCGGACTGCCGGTGGTCGTCCCCTGCGCCATAGGCACGGTGGCCTTTGTGGCGCTGCTGATGCGCACCCGTTTTGGCTTGTCGGTGCGCGCCGTCCATGATGACGAAAGCGTGGCCCATTTGTTTGGCGTGCACCTGCGCATGACGCAGGTGATGGCACTGACCCTGGGCGGGGCCGTCGGCGGCCTTGGCGGCGCCTTGCTGGTGCACCAGTTCAACTTTATCGACGTGCAATCGACCGGGGTGCTGTTTAGCATTTACGTGCTGCTGTATGTGCTGATGGGGGGAACGCAGACGGTCTGGGGCCCGCTGTTTGGTGCGATCTTCTTTACCCTGGTGCCTGAGGGACTGCGCAAGCTGTCTGAGCTCGATCCCTCGCTCAAATTCCTGGAGGGTGGGCGCTATATCGTGTTTGGCGTGGCGGTGGTGCTGATCATGATGCTCAGACCTCAGGGCGTTATCACCCGCACCATGATCGAAGGCTGGGGTGGTTCGGCCAACAAGAAGGAGGCCGGCGCATGAGCATCGCACTGCAACTCGAGGGCGTGAGCAAGTCCTTTGGCGGCCTGAAGGTCATCGACGATGTCAGCTTTTCGGTGCCGACTGGCAGCCGCACCGCCTTGATCGGCCCCAACGGCGCCGGCAAGTCCACCGTCTTCAACCTGATTTCGGGCGTCTATCCGATCGACAGCGGCCGCATCAGCGCTCTCGGCCAGGACATCACCCAGATGTCGGTGGCGCACCGGGTCGGCCACGGCATCGCCCGTTCCTTTCAAAACATTCGCCTGATGCCCCACCTTTCCACCCTGGAAAACGTGATGCTGGGCGAGCACCATCGCAGCAAACCCTGGGAGCTGGTGAGCAGCCGCAAGGCCAGCGCCAAGGCCAGGGCCACCCTGGAGCGTGCCGGCCTGGGCACCTACCCTGGACAGGTGGTGGCCGACCTGCCTTACGGGATTCAAAAGCGCATCGAGGTGGTGCGCGCCCTGATGGCCGAGCCTCGCATCCTCCTGCTCGATGAGCCAGCGGCCGGCCTGAACAATGTGGAGACCGAGGAGCTGCGGCGGCTGCTGCAAACCGTATCGGACAGCGGCGTCACCTTGCTGGTGGTCGAGCATGACATGCCTTTTGTGCGGCACCTGTGCAACCATGTGGTGGTGCTCAATTTCGGCCGCAAAATTTTTGAAGGTACGCCCGAGGCGGTCAAACAGGACGCGGCCGTGCTGGAGGCCTACCTGGGCACGCCCGACGCGATGGAGGCCCGCCATGCTTGAAGCACGCAATTTGTCGGTCAGCTATGGCCGTACCCAGGCGGTGCAAAACATGTCCATCCAGGTTCAGGCCGGTGAAATCGTCACCGTACTGGGTGCCAATGGTGCCGGCAAGACCTCGCTGCTCAAGGCGCTGCAGGGCGTGGTGCGACCGGCTACTGGCGAGGTGCTGTTCAAGGGCGCTTCCATCCTGAGCCACAGTGCGGCCAAGCGGGTCAGCGACGGCCTGGTGCTGGTGCCCGAGGGCCGGCAGATTTTTGTCAGCCTGAGCGTGCACGACAACCTGCTGATGGGGGCCTACACACGCAAGGACCAGCCTGAGCGCGAGATCGACGCGATCTATCAGCGCTTTCCCAATTTGGCTCAGCGACGCGACATGCCCGCCTCGGTGCTCTCCGGCGGCGAGCAGCAGATGCTGGCCATAGGCCGCGCCCTGCTCAGCCGACCCTCGCTGATGATGCTCGATGAGCCGTCTTTGGGCCTGAGCCCGCTGCTGGTCAAAGCCTTGTTCAGTCTGATCACCGAGCTCAACCGCGATGGCCTGGCCATCTTGCTGGTTGAGCAAAACACACACATGGCCCTGGCTACCGCCCACAGGGCCTATGTGCTTGAACTTGGGCGGCTGGTTCTGGAAGGCAAAGCCTCGGCGCTGGCGAGCGATCCGCGCATGGCTGAGGCTTACCTGGGTGCTTAAAACTTCAATGGAGTTGATGATGAAAAAACGTTTGATCGTGATCGCCGGCCTGGCTGCCAGCCTGGTCGCACCCTCCTGGGCTCAGGAGATCGTTCTGGGCCTGTCCCACGCCAAGACCGGCCGCTATTCCGGCGTGGCCGTCGGAACCGAAATTTCGGTGGACATCGCCGTGGCCGAGATCAATGCCGCCGGTGGCATTAACGGCAAGAAGATTCGTATCGAAAAGTTCGATACCGGTGGCGATCCCAAGAATGCGCAGGTGGCCGTTCAAAAGTTCGCTGAGGACGCCAAGGCCCTGGGCATCATCGGCCCCTTCTCCAGCCAAGAGGCGCAGGTGGGCTTTGCCGCCGGCGAACGCCTGGAAATCGTGCAGATTCCCAATGCCGCTTCCGCACCTGGCCTGACCAAGGACCGCAAGTGGGCCTTCCGCGTCACCGAGGACGAGGGCAAGCAATTCGGCCGCCTGCTCAAGACCATGGGCACCAAGGGCGGTGTCAGCAATAAGACTGCGGCAGTCATGTTCCCAAGCGACGAGTTCGTTGGCAAGTCGCTGGCCGGCTGGATGCCCAATCTGCTCGAAGCCAATGGCTGGAAGATGGTGATCCCGGCCGAAGGCTTCCCGACCAACGCCACCGACCTGTCGCCGCACATCACCAAGCTCAAAGGCAACACCCCAGGCGTGCTGGCCTTTGCGGGTCTGCCTGAGGGCACAGCCAAGGTCATGAAAGAGTTGCGTCGCCAAGGACACAACAGCATGTTGATCGGCGCCCAAATTTTTGCCGACCCGGACATCGCCAAGGTTCTGGGCAGTGACGGCGAAGGTGCGACCTTTGTGTCCTGGTACTGGTGGGATACCAATGAGCGCACCCGCACTTTCGAGCGCAAGTTCCTGGATGAAGCCAAAAAGCGCGGCGTCAACAAAAGCGGCGCCCACCATGTGGACGCATCGGCCTATGACATCGTCTATGTGTTCGCCGACGCGATGCGCCGTGCCAACGTGAGCGGCGATCCAGCCAAGCTCAAGGCTGAACGCACCGCCATCCGCGACACCCTGCGCAGCACCCAAATCAGCGGGGTGACCGGCAACATCTGCTTCAGCAAGGACGGCGACTCTGAACTGCCGGCCTACATCATCCGCATCAAGGGTGGTCAGCGTACCTTGCTCGACAGCCACGCGCCCGACGCTTGCAGCAAGTGATGGGCACTTCCGTTTGGAATGAGCAGGCCTTCGCGGGCCTGCGCCTGGTGCTGGCCGGCGGCTGCGGCGGCATAGGCCGGCACCTGGCCGGCCAGGCCGCCGCGCTGGGCGCGCAGATACGGGTGCTAGACCTGCCCGCCTCGATCGAGCGGCATGGCGCCGCTCTGCCTTGCATCCCCATGGACGCCAAGGACCCCGCTTCGGTCGATGCGGCGATGGCGCAGGCGGCCAACGAGCTTGGCGGGATTGATGCTTGCGTCAATCTGGTGGGCTATATGAGCGAGCACAAGGCCCTGCAACAAACCGCCACGGAAGTTTGGCAGGACGTCATGCGCGGCAACCTCGATGCCGCCTTCTACATCTCGCGTGCGGCTTTGCCGCACCTGCAGCGCAGTGAGCGAGGCAGTTTGCTGCACGTGGCCTCGGGCCTGGGAGGCTGGGCCCGACCGATGTTCGGCGCCTACGGTCCGGCCAAAGCCGGCATGATTCTGATGGTGCGCGAGCTGGCGCTGGAAAATGCGCCGAAAGTCCGGGTCAACGCGGTAGCACCGGGTGCAGTAGACACCGCCTTTTTGCGCGGCGGGACCGGCCGTTCCGACGAGTCCGCCCCACCCAACTTGGACCCCAATACCTACGGGAAAGTGGTTCCCCTGGGCCGCATGGCGGTACCGCAAGATGTGAGCGACCCTATCTTGTTCCTGATCAGCCCAGCGGCGGCCTACATCACCGGCCAGACCCTGCAGATCAACGGCGGCACTTATATGCCCTGAACGGGGTGCTGCGCTTGGCGCAGCACCCGCCTCCTGAATTGATGAGACTGCCATGAACACCATGCGACCATACAACCCCTCCCCCGAACTGGTGCGGCGCGTGGTGGCCCGCCGCGGCCGCTTGCATGCCTTTGAAACCATCAAACCTCAGCGCACTGCGCTGATCGTGGTGGACATGCAAAACAGCTTCGTCAAAAAGGAGGGTGCTCATGCCTGGGTCCCGGGTGCGGCAGCGACCTGCCCAACCATCAACCGACTCGCCCGCGGAGTGCGCGAGACCGGTGGCACGGTGGTCTGGATCCTCAACACCTATGCGCCGAAGTCCGACCAGGCTTGGTCTCACTTTCACCAGGAACTGTCGACCCCACAAGGCGATGCCCTGCGCAGCAGCTGCATGGCCGAGGGTACTGCGGGTCATGAGCTGTATGCCGACCTCGAGCCTGAGCCGCAAGACTGGCGGGTTCGCAAGTATTTCTACAGCGCCTTCATCCAGGGCTCGTCTGACCTGCATGAGCGACTTCAAGCCCAGGGCATCGACACCCTGCTCATTGCTGGCACCGCCACCAATGTGTGCTGCGAATCGACCGCCCGCGACGCGATGATGCTCAATTACCGCACCCTCATGGTCTCCGATGCCTGCTCGGCCATGAGCGTGGACGAGCATGAGGCCTGCCTGAGCAACTTTATCTTCAGCTTTGGTGATGTGCAGACCACCCAAGAGGTGCTTGAGCGCATGGCGCCTAAAGGCTAAAGTCCGCTTGCATGGAGCCGCACGAGCAAGCGCAAACACCTGAGTCTGTAGGCGAGCCCTGGGGCCACGGGCACGACTTTCACGTAGACGCCAGTGCTGCCGAGCGCGGCACCCGCGCGGTGGTCTGGATCACCCTGGTCACCATGGTGGTCGAGATTGTGGCCGGCTGGTGGTTCAACTCCATGGCTTTGCTGGCCGACGGTTGGCACATGAGCTCGCACGCGGTGGCCATAGGCGTGAGCGCCTTCGCCTACGCCGCCGCAAGACGCTTGGCGCGCGACCGCAGCTTTGCTTTCGGCACCTGGAAGATTGAGGTATTGGGTAGCTTTGCCAGTGCCGTCATGCTGCTGGGCGTGGCCTTGGTGATGGTGGCGGGCTCGACAGAGCGCCTGCTGTCGCCGCAGCCCATACAGTACCGTGAGGCCCTGCTGGTGACCGTGCTCGGGCTGCTGGTGAACCTGGTTTGCGCCCTGATCCTGCAACGGGCCCACGAACCCAGTCAGCGCAACGGCCAGCATGGGCACAGCCACAGCCATAGTCACAGCCATAGCCACAGTGGCACCCACCCGGGCGACAGGTCCGGAGGCGACCTCAACCTGCGTTCGGCCTATACCCATGTGCTGGCCGATGCGGCCACCTCGGTGTTGGCGGTGGTGGCCCTGGCCGGCGGCTGGTGGCTGGGTTGGTCCTGGCTGGACCCGGCCATGGGCATCCTCGGCGCTGTGCTGGTGGCCAGTTGGGCCCTAGGCCTGGCGCGCGACAGCTCGCGTATCTTGCTCGACCGTGAGATGGACCACCCCGTCGTCCAAGCCACCCGCGAGGTGCTGGACTTCAGCGACCAAGCCCAGGCCACCCGGCTGACCGACCTGCATCTCTGGCGGGTCGGCCGCCATGCCTGGGCCTGTGCCGTGACCGTGGTCACCGATGATGCTGCGCTCAGCCCTGCTCAGGTTCGCCAGCGCCTGGCCCAGGTGCCGCAGCTGGCGCACAGCACCATCGAGATCCACCAGCTCCAGGCCTCGGCAGATCCGACGCCTTAAGGCAGCTATCAGGGTTTTTCCCTTATTCGCCGGGCCCAGCCTGGGTTAACTTAGTGCCTAGCGTCAGTTCAATAAAGAAAGCGATGCCTGTCATCGCCCGTTCAGGAGGAGAGCCCTTTGCCCGCCAGCCATTCACAGGCCAGCCCTGACCCGTCCCTGCTTTGGGGCACCTGGCATTTGCAGCGCTGGGAGATCGCCTACAGCGACGGCAGGCCCAGCACCCTGCCCTTCGGGCCCGATGCCACCGGCCTGATCGTCTACACCGGCGATGGCACCATGTCGGCCTGCATTGCCCGCGCTGCGAGGCCACCCCTTTCGGGCCAGAGCACCCGCTCGGTGCCTGAGGCCGAACGCCTGGCCGCCTTTGAAAGCTACTTCCAGTACGCCGGGCGCTATCACACCCGGGTGCATGAAGGCCGGGCGCAAGTGGTCCATCAGGTCAGCCATGCGCTGAACCCCAATTTCGTCGGCAGCGAGCAGGTGCGCAATATGGACTTTGGCGAGGGCGCAACCCTGACCCTGTCGGCCAGCGACCCCCTGCCCGGCAGCACGACCGTGCTGCGCCATCACCGCCTCATTTGGCAGCGCAAGGAGGGCGCATGAGCTTGTATCAAAAGCACCTGCCTGTGCTGGAGCGGGCCCGCCAGGCCTGCCGCGAGCGCCATTGCTGGAGCCCCTACCCGGAGCTGCCCGCCAAATACCCTGACGCCGAACGGGCCCAGGCCTTGGGCCTGCAGGCTTTTGAATCCCACCTGGGATGCGCTGGCCAGAGCCGCCGCTTTGCGCTGGCGCAGCCCGGCCAGATCGGCTGGCTGGGCCAGGAGGTTTCGCCCTACACCCAGCAAGCCCTTCACATCGAGTATCCGCAAAGCGATATCGATGCCCTGTTTGCGGCGGCCGAGCAGGCCATGCCAGCCTGGGCACAGGCCAGCTTGGAAGTACGCCTGGGCACCCTGATGGAGGTGCTCGATGTGATCTATCGCGAGCATCTGTTCGAGATCACCCACGCGGTCATGCATACCGCTGGCCAGAGCTACAACATGGCCTATGCCGGCTCGGGGGTCAATGCCCTGGACCGGGGCATTGAGGCGCTGGTCTATGCCGAGCAGGCCATGCAGGCGGTCACGCCTTCGGCGCGCTGGGAGCGCAGCTTCGGCCCCTCGCAAATCCGGCTGGACAAGACCTATCGCATTGTTCCGCGCGGGGTCGCGGTGTGCTTTGCCTGCGCAAGCTTTCCGACCTGGAATGCCTGGCCCTCGATGATGGCCAGCCTGGCCACCGGCAATCCGGTGATCGTCAAGCCGCACCCAGCCACGGTGCTGCCCATGGCCCTCACCGTGCGGGTGTTTCGCCGGGTGCTGGCTCAGGCCGGTTTCGATCCCAATCTGGTGACCCTGGCCCTGGACAGCCAGGCCGAGCCCATCGGCAAGCAATTGGTCAAGCACCCGAAAACCGCCATCGTGGACTTCACCGGCAGCGTGCAGTTCGGCCAGTGGGTTGAGCAAAACGCCTACCCAGCGCTGGCATATACCGAGACCGCCGGCAGCAATACCGTGGTGCTGGAGTCGGCCCAAGACCTGGACGCCGCCCTGCGCAGCCTGGCCACCACCTTGTGCATGTTCAGCGCGCAAATGTGCACCAGCCCGCAAAATATTTATGTGCCGCGCCAGGGCGTGCGCACCCCCGCCGGTACCGTGCCTTTTGAAGAGATCGGCCGGCGGCTGGCCGAGGCGGTGGCCAGCGTCGGCAGCGAGCCCAAGAAGGCCGCCATGATCCTGGCCACCATACAGTCGCCGCAGACCCTGGCCTTGCTGGCGCAGTTGCAAGATGAGGGCGCGCGGCGTGGGCAGGTGCTGCTGGCCCCCCGGCCCTATGTGCATCCGCAGTTTCCACAAGCGCGCACCAGCACCCCCTTGATGCTGCAGGTCAGCACCGCCGAGCGCGACCTGTATGCCGGCGAGCGCTTCGGCCCGGTGAGCTTTGTGATCGCCTGCGACAGCGCCCAGGACGCGCTGGCCCAGGCCAGCGCCGATGTGCGCGAATTTGGCGGCCTGACCGCCTTTCTGTATTCCACCGACGAAGATTTCATCGCGCAGGCCGAGCAGGCCTACGCCCGTGCTGGCGCCCAGCTGACCACCAACCTCACAGGCGCCATGCCGCTCAATTTTGCAGCGGCCTACAGCGACTACCACGTGACCGGTCTGAACCGGGCTGGCAATGCCAGCCTGACCCAGCTGGCCTTCGTGAGCAGCCGTTTTTGCATCGCGCAGTCGCGCCGGCCAGCGCGCGACCCGGCCTGACCCCCCCCCTTAGCAGGAGATCATCATGGGAACCAACGACATTCCGGTACTCAATGGCGGCTTTGCACCCATTGAGCATGAATACACCATCGAGCTGACCGACGTTGAGGGCGAGATCCCCAAGGATCTCACAGGCATGCATGTGCGCAACGGGCCGAACCGGCGTTTTGAAGCGCAGGGCCGTTACCACTGGTTCGACGGCGACGGCATGCTCCATGCCGTTGAATTTGAAGGTGGGCGGGCCCGCTACCGCAACCGCTGGGTAATGACCCAAGGGCTGCAGGAAGAACTGGCCGCTGGTCAGGCGCTGTGGCAGGGTATCAAAGATCCGCCACGCAAGGACAGGCCCGACGCGCCACTGAAAAACACCTCCAACACCGACGTCAAGTACTACGCCGGTCACCTGATCTCCATGTGGTACTTGGGCGGCAGTGTCTACAAGGTCAGGCCCGACGACCTGTCGACCGCCGGCATGCTCGACCTCGATCCGCGGCTGAAGAACCTGCCGATCTCGGCCCATTCCAAGGTCGACGAGCGCACCGGTGAATTCCTGTTTTTCGCCTATGGCAAGAAGTCGCCCTACATGCACTACGGGGTGATGGACCGCCACGGCGCCCTCAAGACCTTTATGCCGGTGCAACTGCCCGGACCGCGCCTGCCGCACGACATGGCGATTACGCCCAACTACAGCGTGGTGCATGACCTCCCGCTGTTTTATGACATGGAAGCTTTCGCCGCCGGGCGCCACAAGCTCAAGTTCTATCACGAGACGCCCTCACGCTTTGGCGTCATACCGCGCCACGGCACGCCTGAACAAATACGCTGGTTCGAGGCCTCGCCCACCTACATGTATCACGTCTCCAACGCCTGGGAGGAGGACGATGGCCAAGGCGGCACTGAGATCGTGATGACCGGCACGCCTTTCAGACTGCCACGCGACTGGCGCGGCAATGTGGACGTCGACCGCTTTCCCAAGATGCTGGCCAATCTGGAACACGACTTCATGTTCTACGAATGGCGTTTCAATCTGCGCACCGGCCAGACCCGCGAGCGCGTCATCGACGACATCATCAACCAGGAATTCCCGGTCATCAATTCCTGGATGCAGGGCTACAAAACCCGCTACACCTGGAATGTGCTGATGGGCCGCTGCAACCAGCCTGAAGACCCGCGCTTTTGCGGCTTCGTGCGCTACGACCTGCAAAAAGACAGTTGCACCACCTACCACGAGGGCGTGCACAAATGGTTCAGCGAAGCGCCGTTTGCGCCGGCTGACAACTGGAAGAACGAGGACGACGGCTATCTGGTCGGCTTCATGTGGGACGACCTGGCCCAGGCTTCCTTCGTCACTGTGTTCGATGCGCGCGATATCAGCCGTGGTCCCGTCGCCCGTATAAGGCTGCCGCAGCGGGTGCCCAACGGCTTTCATGCCACCTGGGTCAGCGGCGAGCGGCTGCGACGCGGTTGGTGAGCCACTAGCGCCCATGATCCTGGTCGATCCGCAGAAAATCGCCGCCTACACCCAGGCGGGCTGGTGGGGCGAACGCACGCTGTGGGACCTGTTTTGCGAGCATCTGCGGCTCAAGCCACAGGCCGAGGCGGTGGTCGATGCCTGCAACCGGGGCGACTTCGCTCACGGCCAGCCTAGGCGCCTGAGCTGGGCTGAGCTGGCCCGCGAGGTCGACCGCATGAGCGAGCTGCTGCTGGACCTGGGTCTTGCGCGCGACGATGTGCTGCTGGCGCAAATGCCCAACAGCGTCGAGCAGTTTGTGGTCTATCTCAGCTGCGCGCGCCTGGGCCTGCTGCTCTCGCCGGTGCCCATCCAGTACCGCGAGCATGAGCTGACCCACATCCTCAAGCTGACACAAGCCCGTGCAGTGGTGACCTTTGCCCACATCGGCCCGCCCGGCAAGGCCCAGGCCAGCGCCGCTATGTGGCTGGCGCTGCAGCAAGAGCATCGCCATCTCAATCATGTGCTCTGCTGGGGCCCCGATGTGCCCCAGGGCGCGCTGAGCATCGAGTCGCTCTGGCCCGCCCAGGGCGACCAGCAGCGCCTGCGCCAAGCCCAAGAGCGCGCAGCGTTGAGCGCCAACGATGTCTTCACCATCTGCTGGACCTCGGGCACAGAGGCCAGCCCCAAAGGCGTGCCGCGCAGCCACAACGAGTGGCTGGTGGTTACGCCCTCGATCATCGAGGCGGCTCAGCTGCAGCCCGGAGCGCGCCTGCTCAATCCGTTTCCGCTCATCAATATGGCGGGCCTGTCCACCGCCTTTGCCACCTGGCTGGCTCTGGGCGCCACCGTGGTGCAGCATCAGCCCTTTTCCCTGCCGGTGTTTCTCGAGCAATTGCGCACCGAAAAAATCGACTACACCGTGGCGCCGCCGGCCATCCTCAACACCTTGCTGCAGCATGAAGAAATGCTCGAGGGCATCGATTTCAAGCGTCTGAGCCGCATCGGTTCGGGCTCGGCACCGCTGTCGCAATGGATGGTGCAAGGCTTTGAGGCTCGCCATGGGGTGCGCATCGTCAACTACTTTGGCTCCAACGAAGGCGCAGCCCTGAGCAGCAGCGACCTCGACGTGCCCGACCCGGCGCTCAGAGCCCAGTACTTTCCGCGCGCCGGGGTCGAGGGCCACCAGTGGCGGATTTCGACCACGCGCAAAATTCGCACCCGTCTGGTTGATCTGCAAAGCGGCGAAGACATCCTTGAGAACGGCCGCCCTGGCGAGCTGCGCTTTTCAGGGCCGACCGTCTTCAGCGGCTACTTTCGCGCGGCTGAACTCAACCAGCGCGCCTTTGACGCTCAGGGCTACTACTGCACCGGTGATTTGTTTGAAATTGCCGGGGAGCGCCAGCAGTACTACCGTTATGTGGGCCGCAGCAAGGACCTGGTGATTCGCGGTGGGGTCAATATCTCGTCCGAAGAGATTGAAAACCTGCTGATCGCCTGCCCCGGCGTGCAGGACGTGGCGGTGGTGGCCGTGCCCGACGCGATCCTGGGCGAAAAGCTATGCGCCTGCATCGTCGCCCGCGCTGGCAGCAAGCCCAGTCTGGCCGATCTGCAGGACTTTCTCAGGAACGAGCGCAAGGTGGCGGTCTACAAACTGCCCGAGTACCTGCTGCCCCTGGACAGCTTGCCGCGCAATGCGGTGGGCAAGATCCTCAAGCGCGAGCTGCGCGAGCGCGCGCGCGAGCTGCGCGAGCGCGCGCGCGCACATGGACTCGGCGACCCTCATCAGGAGATCAGCGTATGAAACCCATGGTCTTGCTGCTGGCCGGCATGCTCAACAACGACAAGGTTTGGCAGCCGCTGGCTACAGCGCTTGCGGCGCAGGCCGATGTGCGCATCGTGCATTTCAGCGAGCAGGACAGCATGAGCGCCATGGCTGCCCATGCCTGGCAGGCCCTGGCCGATCTGCCAGCGCATCAGCCCTTGGCCCTGGCCGGCTTTTCCATGGGCGGCTATGTGCTGGCGCAGATGCTGGCCGAACCCAGGCGGGCGGTGCAGGCGGTCGCCTTGGTGGACTCGGCCATCCGGCCAGAAACTGAGGCCAGCCGCATCAACCGCCTCAAGACGGTGCAGGCCATCGAGGGGGACTTTCCCGCCCTGGTTGAACAGGTCGCCCGCTGGAGTACCCATCCAAGCCGGCACGCCGACGCCAGCTTCATGGCCGAACTCAAAGCCATGCTGCTCGAAGTCGGGCCCGAGACAGCCGTGCGACAAACGCGCGCGATTGCCAGCCGGCCTAACCACCAGCCCCTGATGGCCGGCCTGCGCATTCCCGTTGAGATTGTTTGCGGCCGGCAAGACAAGGTCACGCCGCCGGAGTTGTCGCAGGAGGCGGCCGCGCAGATGACGACCGCGCAGCTGCATTGGCTAGACGACACCGGCCACATGAGCCCGCTTGAGCAGACGCCGGCGCTGACCCAAATCCTGCTGGGCTGGCTGGCCCGCATTGAGCCGCACTAAGACCCTGAACGGAGACCCCGCATGAAACTCAGTATGTACCCCCGCCTCTTGCTGTGCAGCTTTGCCCTTGCCAGCGCGGCACAGGCGCAAAGCCCTTCTGCCAGCGCCGCGTCCTGGCCCGAGCGCCCGGTGCGCATCGTCGTGCCCTTTGCCGCCGGTAACACCCTCGATACCGCGGTGCGCGTGGTGGCTGAGGAGTTTCGCAAGAACACCGGGCAGCCCTTGCTGGTCGAGGCAAGGCCGGGCGGCTCGGGCATCGTGGCGGCGCAGGCAGTCGCCCAGGCGGCGCCCGACGGCTACACCCTGCTGCTGTCCAACACCAGCATGCTGACCATCAATCCGCACACCTTCAGCAAGCTGCCCTACGACGCCGAAAAAAGCTTCAAGCCGGTCAGCAACTTCCTGGGCACGGCGATGGTCATGGCCGTCCATGCCAGCGTGCCTGCCAACACGGTGCGTGAGTTTGTCGACTGGGCCCGGCCGCAGGGGAGCAAGGTCGCCTACGCGTCTTTTACCGCCGGCAACTCCTCACACTTTGCCGGCGTCATCTTCAACCAGAAGACCGGTCTGAGCATGGTGCATGTGCCGTTTAATGGGACACCGCCTGCGGTACAGAACCTGGTGGGCGGGCAGGTGCAAGCCGCCTTCCTGCCACTGCTGGCGGTCAAGCCGCACCTGGAGGCCGGTCGGGTCAAGGTGCTGGCGGTCACCAGCCCGCAGCGCTCAGCACTGATGCCGACCGTCGCCACCTTCAGCGAGCAGGGCTATCCGGAGCTAGAGATCTACATCTGGGCAGCGGTGTCAGCGCCCGCAGCCACGCCCGATGCGGTGATTGCCAGTGTCAACCGCGAACTGGTCAAGGCCCTGCGTGCGCAGGAGGTCAAGGACAAGTGGCGCACCATGGATTTTGAAACCCTGCCCTCCACGCCTGAGGAGCTGGCCCGCTTCGTGGCGGCCGACTACAAGCGCTGGGGCGAAGCGGTGCGCATCTCTGGCTTCAAGGCGAACGAATGAACAAACTGCCCTTCCCTTTGCGCCTGCCGGTGGTGGCCGCGCCCATGTTCCTGATTTCCGGGCCAGAGCTGGTGCTGGCCGCCTGCAAGACCGGCATTGTGGGCGCCTTTCCCACGCCCAATGCCAGGCCCATCGAGCAGCTGGAGGTCTGGATGAAGCAGATCACCGAAGGCCTGGCCGCCGCCCGCGACAGCCAGCCCGGCCACACCATCGGCCCCTGGTGCGCCAACTTGGTGACCCACTCGTCGAACACGCGCTTGGCCGAGGACCTGGCGCTGATCGCCAAGTACAAGCCGCCGCTGGTCGTCACCGCACTGGGCAGCCCCAAGCCAGCCATCGAGGTGGTGCACAGCTATGGCGGCCTGGTGCTGGCCGATGTGATCAACCTGAGTCTGGCACGCAAGGCGGTGGCCGCTGGCGCAGACGGTCTGGCCTGTGTCTGCAGCGGCGCAGGCGGGCATACCGGCTTTCTCTCACCCTTTGCCTTTGTCAGTGCGGTGCGGGAGTTTTATGACGGGCTGATTGCTGTCGGTGGCGGCATCAGCGACGGCTGGGGCGTGGCCGGCGCGGTGGCCAGCGGCGCCGACCTGGTCTATATGGGCACCCGCTTCATCCCGGTGGCCGAGAGCATGGCACCGCAGGCCTACCAGCAGATGGTGGTCGACTCCACTGTGGACGATCTGCTGGTCAGTGCCGGCGTCACTGGCACCCTGGCCAGCTGGCTCAAGCCCTCGCTGCGCGCCAATGGCTTTGATCCCGATCAGATGCCGGCGGCGCCCGATCGCCACTACGACAGCCAACAGTCTTTCGCCGGCAAGAAATGGCTCAATGTGTGGGCGGCAGGCCAGGGCCTGGGCACCATCCATGCCGTCGAGCCAGTGGCTCGCGTTGTCGATCAACTGGAACAGCAGTACCGGGCCGCGAGCACACGCTGGCAGGCTTTGCAGCCTGCCCAGACCTGAACGCTTGAGCAAGAGACGATGAGCACCTACGCCATACCTGCCTCCGCCTGGATCCCGCTGTGGTTCGTGCTTTGGCTGCCGCCGGCCGGCTTTTGGCTGTGGCAGCAGCCGCGCGGCAAGCTGCGCTGGCTGGACCGTGTCTATCCCCTGCTGCCGCTGGCCATGGCCTTGCTCTACATGAGCATAGGCTGGCGCTGGCCGCCTGCGCTGTCGGGCGCCTTTGTGCAGTGGCTGGCGCTGGGCGTGTGGCTCTGGCTGATGCTCACCCTGGTATGGCTGATCAGTGTGCTCAAGCGCGACAGCAGCATCATGGACTGGGCATTTGGCTATCTGCTGGTGGCCGCGCCCTGGTGGCTGTGGAGCCAGCTGCCGCCCGAGCGCAGCAGCGCGCATCTGGTGCTGGTGGTGCTTAGCACCTTGGGCTTTGGCCGCTACGCCCTGTATGTCACCTGGCGCAACCTGCCCCACGGCGAGGATCCGAGGTATGCACGCTGGCGGGAGCGCTCGGGCCCGCGCTGGTGGTGGTGGAGTTATTTCCAGGTCTTCTTGCTGCAAGGTGTGGTGATGTGGCTGTGGGCGATTCCCATGGTCTTGGCCCTGAGGCTAGAGGCCGGCTGGAGCCTCTGGCATGGCCTGGGCGCACTGATCTGGCTGGTCGGCCTGGTGTTCGAAGCCGGTGGCGACTGGCAACTTGCGCGCTTCAAGCGCGAGCGCAAAAGCGCCGAGCAACTGCTCGATAGCGGGCTGTGGTCGCTGTGCCGCCACCCCAACTACTTTGGTCAGGCCTGCATGTGGTGGGGCTATGCGGTGATCGCCCAGGCCCATCCCTGGGGTTGGCTGGCCTTGCCCAGCGCAGCTTATGTGACCTGGTTCATGCACAAAGGTTCGGCTACTTCTCTGATGGAGCGGCACATGATGAAGACCAAGCCCGGCTATGCGCAGTATTGCGAGCGGGTGCCGGCCTTCTTTCCGCGCTGGCCCGTCAAGACCCCCGTTCAGAAGGAACCCCAGGCATGACTCAAGCACTGATCATCGAGGCCCTGCGCAGCCCGCGCGGCCGTGGCAATGACAAAGGCGCGCTGCGGGGGCTCAGGCCGCTCGAGCTGCTGGCCGGCCAGTTGCACGCCCTGACTGAGCGCACCGGCGTGGACAGCGCAGCCATCGAAGACGTGCTGATCGGCTGCGTTAGCCAAACCGGTGAGCAAGGCGCCAACATCGCCAAGATGGCGGTGCTGCAAGCGCGCTGGAGCGATGCGGTGCCGGCAATCAGCATCAACCGCTACTGTGCCTCCGGCCTGAGCGCCGTACAGATGGCCGCCCAGCAGGCGCTGGCCGCCGACGGCCTGGCCGTCGGCGGTGGTGTTGAAATGATGTCCCGCGTGCCCATGGCCAGCGACCAAGGCCCGCTGACGCATGACCGACAGCTGCAGCAGGAACGGCAACTGGTCTCCATCGGCCTGGCGGCTGACACGGTGGCCAGTCTGGAAGGCTTTTCGCGCCAGCAATGCGACGACTATGCCCTGGCCTCTCAGCAGCGGGCCCTGGCCGCGCGCGAAGGCGGGTATTTCCGCTCGGTGGTGCCGGTGCTCGCTGCGGACGGTTCGGTGCTGCTCGAGCGCGATGAAACCCCGCGTCCGCAAACCAGCGCGCAAAGCCTGGCCCAGCTCGAACCGGCTTTTGCAGCCATGGGCGCCAAGTACGGCATCGACGATCTGCTGTGCCAACGCTATGGCCTGAAGGCCATCACCCATGTGCAGCACGCCGGCAATTCGCCGGCCATGGCCGACGGCGCGGCAGCCGTGCTGCTGGCCAGCCCTGCAGCGGCAAAGCGCCTGGGCCTGCGGGCGCGAGGGCGCATCCTGGCCTGCGCCGATGCCTCGGTCGACCGCACCCTGGCCTTGACCGGCGCGGTCGATGCAAGCCGCAAGGCCTTGGCGCGCGCCGGCCTGTTCGTGACCGACATCGACCTGTTCGAGATCAATGAATCCTTCGCCGCCCTCATGCTGCATTACATGAGGCATCTGCAAGTGCCGCACGACAGGATCAACGTCAACGGCGGAGCCATTGCGCTGGGCCATGCCATGGGGGCGACCGGCGCCATGTTGGTGGGCACGGCCCTGGACGAACTCGAGCGCAGTGGCCAGCAACGCGCGCTGGTGGCCCTGTGCGGCGCGGCGGGGCTCGCGGTGGCCATGGTGATTGAGCGCCTGCCATGATCCGACCGGTGGATACCGAATTGACCCGACAAGCGCTGGCCAGCAGCACGCTCAGCCACGGCCTGGGCATCCTGGGCGACCGCTGGACGGTGCAGGTCATGCTGGGCACCTTCACCGGCCTCAAGCGCTTTGAGCAGTGGCAGCAGGGCCTGGGTATTCCCCGGCACACCCTGGCCGAGCGCCTGCGCAGCCTGAGCGCCCTGGGCCTGCTCGAACCCCGGCCCTATCAGCAGCGGCCGCTGCGCCACAGCTATCACCCCAGTGCCAAGGCCCTGGCCATGTACCCGCAGGTGCTGATGATGTGGGCCTGGGAGCGACGCTGGGGCCAGGGTGGCGTGAACCTGCCGGCGGCCCTGCTGCACCGCCGCTGTGGCCACCGGCTGACGCCCAAGCTGGCTTGCCGCGCCTGCGGCGCCGACGCCGACATCACCCGCATGCGCCTGCAATTGGCGCCGGTAGAGGCGCTGCTGCAGACCAAGCCCAGGCCCACCCGTGCGCCGCGCATTCCTGCTGCTGCAGCGGGCCAGCCCAGCTTGGGCCTGCGGGTCGACCGCTGGAGCCTGCTGATCGTCACCGCGGTGGTGCTGGGCTGCCATCACTTCGACGAGTTGTCGCAGGTGCTGGGCATAGGGCCCAGCGTACTGGCGCGCCGGCTGGAGGGCATGGTCGAGTCTGCCCTGCTGCGCTGCGAGGCCGACCGCAGCGACGGGCGCCGGCGCATCTACCGCCTCACCGCCGCCAGCCGCGACCTGCTGGGCTACATCGTTTGCCTGTCGCACTGGGCCTCACGCCACCATTTGCACCAACCCAGCTCCATCATTCCCACCCACAGCTGCGGCCATGTCTTTGCGCCACAGGTGGTGTGCAGCCACTGCCGCCAAGAGGTGCAGGCGCGCGATGTGCTGCCAGATGCCGAGCCGACCAACAGCCAAGGCGCAAATGCCGATCAAGGGGTGCCCGCATGAATCTAAGCCTGCACCATGAGCGGCAGGCCCAGAGCGAGCGTCTGCCCGATCTGAACGGGCAGGTGGCCATCGTCACCGGCGCCGGCCAGGGCATAGGGCGCGCCAGCGCGCTGGCGCTGGCCCGTTGCGGCGCCAAGGTGCTGGTCAACAGCCGGCTTTCACCCGGTCAGCAGCCGGCCGACGGACGCGCCGCCCAGGTGGTGGCCGAGATCGTTGCAGCCGGCGGCCAGGCCCAGGCCAATACCGCAGACGCAGCCGACCCGCAGACCGCGCAGCTGCTGCGCGATCAGGCCCTGCACAGTTGGGGACGGATTGACATGGTCCATGCCAATGCGGCACTGGGCCAACACAGCAGCTTTGGCGCCACCACCCTGTCCGATCTGCGCGCCATCATCGACGTTGGCTTTGGCGCCACGCTGGCCCTGTTTCATGCGGTCTGGCCCGTCATGAAGGCCCAGGGCGGCGGCCGGCTGCTGGCCACCTCCTCGAGCGCCGGCCGCTTTGGTGGCGCGGGCTTGTCGGCCTATGCCGCCTCCAAGGGCGCGGTGGAAGCGCTGATGCGAACCCTGGCCCTGGAGGGGCAGCGCCACCGCATCGTCTGCAACACGCTCTCGCCCTATGCCCACACCCAGATGACCGCGGCCCACCTCAGCCCGGAGCTGGCACAAGCCCTGCCTGCCCATGACCTGGGCCCGGTGCTGCTGTGGTTGCTCTCGCCCGATTGCCCCTTGCAGGGCGAGGTGGTGGTCGCCGGTGGCCGCCGTCTGGCGCGCGGCGCAGTCAGCGAGACCGCCGCCATCGAGCGTGCCCCCGGCGAGGATCTGGCAGCGGCCTGGGCCCGCTTGAGCGCCCTGTCCGGCCGACCCCAGCCCGATGCCCACCAGGCTTTTGTGGCCTTCATGCAAGGAGCCCCCTCATGACCCTTCGCTGGAGTGCCCTGTTCGCCCTGGGCTTGCTCATGCTGCAATGGGTGGCGCCGCCTGATTTGGCCCGGGCCTTGCACACCTGGCAAGGCATGGGCCTGAGCATGCTGGCGACGCTCAGCGCAGTCTGGCTCTTGGGCACGGTACTGCGCAACCACAGCCTGATGGACATCGCCTATCCGCTGGCGCCTTGGCTGGCTGCCGTGGTGGCCTGGTGGCAGGCCGGAGGCGAGCGCTCGAACGCCCTGCTCTTGCTCCTGCTTGCCCTGAGCCTGTGGGCCTGGCGCCTGGCCATCTACCTGGCCCTGCGTTATCTTCCCCATGGCGAGGAGGCCCGGTATGCCAAGTGGCGCGCCCGAGGCGGAGCCAGTTGGTGGTGGCGCTCGTATTTTCAGATTTACCTGACCCAATGCATCATCGTCTGGGTCTGGTGCCTGCCGCTGGCGTTTGCACTGCAGCTTCGCGGTGAACCCGGACTCTGGGGCGCACTGGCTGCTGCCGCCTGGTTCATCGGCCAGCTCTTTGAGGTCGGCGGCGACTGGCAGATGCATCGCTTTCGCGCCGACCCCAGCCGCAAGGGCCAGGTCATGGACAGCGGCCTGTGGGCCTGGTGCCGCCACCCCAATTACTTTGGCGAGGCCATGACCTGGCTGGCCTGGGGCCTGCTCGCCCTGGCCACACCCATGGGCTGGCTGGCCTTGCCCTCGGTGGTTTTTGTGTTCTGGTTCATGAACCGGGGTTCGGCCTTGAGCATGACCGAGCGCTACATGCTCAAGACCAAGCCGGGCTATGCCGACTACATGGCGCGCACGCCAGCCTTTTTCCCCAGACCGCCGAGGGCCAGGTCATGATGCGCCAGCCTGTCTTTAGACATCGGGCTTTCCTCGATACCGCTGGCGCGCGACTGAGGCTAGAGTAAGTCATGGGTCCCGAACTCGTCGCCAATCTACAGCTGCTGCTCAACGGCATGGCCACTGGCGCCATCTACGCTCTGGTCGCACTTGGCTTGGTGATCACCTACAAGGCCACCGAGGTCCTTAACTTCGCCCATGGCGACGTGCTGATGGCTTCGGCCTTTGTGGCCTGGGCCCTGATCGTCGAATTGTCCTTGCCGTTCTGGCTGGCGGCCTTGCTGACCACCGCTTTTGCCGCAGTGCTGGCTTGGCAGATCGACGCACGGGTGATGCGGCGCATCGTCGGCCAGCCGCAATTTGCCGGCGTGATGCTCACCATTGCGGTGGCCTTCATGCTGCGCGGCTTGGTGAGCATGTTCTTCGGGCCCGAGTCGCGTTCCTACCCGACGCCCTGGACGCAGCAACAGACGCAGATCGGCACTTTGATCGTCAGCGACCTGAGTCTGGTCATTCTGGCAGCGGCGCTGGTGCTGACGGTACTGATCTTCATTTTTCTAACGCGCACCGCGCTGGGTGTGTCGATACAGGCTTCTTCGCAAAATCAGCTGGCAGCCTACCTCAGCGGCATACGGGTCAAGCGGGTGACCTCGCTGGTCTGGGCCCTGGCCGGCGCCATATCGGGCATCTGCGGCCTCTTGCTGGCGCCGATTGCGCTGGTCGACATCTCGCTGTGGATCGTGGTGCTCAAAGCCTTGGCGGCGCTGGTGCTCGGCGGCTTTGGCAGCATTCCCGGCGCCATTCTGGGCGGGCTGCTGCTGGGCGTTATCGAACAGTTTGCCGGCGTCTACCTGCCCGACGGCTCCAAGGATGTGACCGCCTATGTGGTGCTGATCGCCACCTTGGTGCTGTGGCCGCGCGGGCTGCTGGGCGAAGCCCACGGACGACGGGTCTGAGCGGGACCGACCATGCGTTTTGACTACGACACCTCCTACCGCGACGGCAAGCGCCTGCTGCGCTACCCCTCGCAGAAGCTGGCCTACGCGCTGCTCGCGCTGGTGCTGCTGGCCGCGCCTTGGCTGCTGCCCAAATACTATGTGGGCGAGCTGAGCTATCTGTTCATCCTGTCGATTGCCAGCCTTGGCCTGATGGTGCTCAGCGGCTATACCGGTCAGGTTTCGCTCGGGCATTCCGCGTTTTTGGCGGTGGGCGCCTATGCCCATGCCTGGTTCTTGTCGCAGGGCCTGCCCTTTGCGGCCAGCATCCTGCTGGCCATGGCCATCAGCGCCCTGGTGGGCCTGGCCCTGGGCTTGCCTGCGATACGGGTCTCAGGCCTGTACCTGGCCATGGTGACGCTGGCCTTTGCCATCTTGATCGAGCATGTGCTGGGCCGCTGGAAGAGCGTGACCGGCGGCTTCAATGGCCTGCCGGTGGCCGACCCGGTGCTGCTGGGCCTGGACATGTCGGGCTTGAAGTCCTTTTACTTTCTGTGTCTGGCCTGCCTGGTGATCGTGCTGGTGCTGCTGGTGAACCTGATGCGCGGCAAGACCGGCCGCGCCTTTGTCGGCGTGCGCGACTCGGAGGCGGCGGCTGCCAGCCTGGGCATCTGGGTGGCCGGGCACAAGGTGCTGGCCTTCGTGATTTCCGCAGCCGTCACAGGCTTTGCAGGAGCGCTGATGGCCCACCATGTGCGCCACCTCACGCCCGAAGGCTTCAACCTGCTGCTGTCGCTGGAGTTGGTGTTGATGGTGACCATCGGCGGCCTGGGCTCGCTGCGCGGGGCTGTTCTCGGCGCCTTCCTCATTGGCATGGTGCCGGCGCTCATCTCCCAGATCAAGCCCCTGCTGGGTGAGCGCATTGCCAAGCAGTTTGGGCTGGAGATTTTCTTCTTCGGGCTGATTCTGGCGGTGTTCGTCCTCTACGAACCTAAGGGTCTCAATGGCCGCTGGCTCAAGATCAAGGCGTTTTTTGAGACCTTCCCGCTTTACCGCAAGGACGTATTCCGCCGCGGCAAGACCTATATGAAGTCGGAGCGCTACCGGTGACTGCCATCCGCGTCCAGAGCGAGTCAGCAGGCGGCCTGCAGGTTCGTGATTTGGCCCTGCGCTTTGGCGGGGTGCATGCGATCCGCGACGTCAGCTTCGAGGTGCGACCGGGCGAAATTTTTGCCATCATCGGCCCCAACGGCGCCGGCAAGACCTCGGTCTTCAATGTCATCACCCGGGTCTTCGATCCGAGCGCCGGCTCGGTCATGTTCAAGGGCCAGGACATCACCCGCACGCCACGCCACCAGGTGGTGTCGCAGGGCATTGCCCGCACCTTCCAAAACATTGAGCTGTTTGAAGGCGCCACCGTGCTGGACAACCTGATGCTGGGCTGCCACCGCTTTGCGCAGGAAAACTTTTGGGGCCAGTTGCTCTGGAGCCCGGCGGTGCGCAACACGGAGGCTCAGTTGCGCGCCCATGTGGAGGACGTGATCGAGTTGCTCGACCTGGCGCCGCACCGCAACAGCCTGATCACCGGCCTGCCCTATGGGGTGCGCAAGGTGGTCGAGCTCGGCCGCGCCCTGGCCACCCGGCCCCAACTGCTGCTGCTCGACGAACCGGCCTCCGGCCTGAACCCGGAAGAAACCCGCGACCTGGCCTTTTGGATCGACGACATCCGCAGCGACCTGGGCATCACCGTGCTGATGGTCGAACACGATATGTCCCTCGTGTCGGAAGTGGCCGACCGGGTGCTGTGCATGAACATGGGGCAGGCACTGTCAACCGGCACGCCCGCCCAGGTGCAGTCCGACCCACGGGTGATCGCTGCCTACCTGGGAGCCGACGAGGCATGAGCGAGCCCACTGTCATGAGCACCGAGTCGCAAGCACAAGCGCCTTTGCTGCGGGTGCAGAACCTCGAGACCTGGTACGGCCCGATCGCGGCCATCAAAGGCGTCAACATCGATCTTCAGCGCGGTGACATCGTCACCGTGCTGGGCGCCAATGGGGCGGGCAAAACCACCTTGCTCAACACCCTGGCCGGCGTGGTCGACCCCTTTAAGGGCGGCGTGGAATTTTTAGGCCAGCCGATTGCCGGCCTGGACCCCGACGAGGTCGCGCGTCGAGGCCTGGTGCTGGTGCCCGAGGGCCGGCAGGTCTTTCCCTTTCTCACCGTCAGCGAGAACCTGCGCATGGGCGCCTTTGCTCGCCGCCAGCGCGAAGGCCTGGAGCAAGACATCGAGCGGGTTTATCAGTGGTTCCCGCGCCTGCGCGAACGCGCCCAGCAGCAGGGCGGACTGCTGTCGGGGGGCGAGCAGCAGATGCTGGCGATAGGCCGCGCGCTCATGGCCCAGCCCAGCGTGCTGCTGCTCGATGAGCCCTCGCTGGGCTTATCGCCGCTACTGACCCGCGAGATTTTTCGCATCATCGAACGCATCAATGCCGAGACCGGCATGTCCATCCTGGTGGTCGAGCAAAACGCGGCCATTGCCCTGAACACCGCGCACTACGGCTACATCATGGAGCTGGGCCGGGTGGTGGCCGCCGGGCCCTGCGCTGAGCTGCGCGAAAAAGACGACGTCAAGGAGTTTTACCTCGGCGCAGCGCCAGTGCGCGCCGCTGGTGAACAAAGCAAGCAGCGCTGGAAGCGGCGCAAGACCTGGCGATGACAAGCACACAGACCCAAGCCCTCGCCCCAGGCATTGCCGCCGATGCGCCAGCGCCTATGGAAGGCTGCGACACACCGCAAAAGCTCTGGCGAGTGCGCTGCCGCCAGTGGAGCGATCTGCCGGCCCTGCGCCACAAGAAAAAAGGCATCTGGCATACCGTCACCTGGGCGGGCTACTTTGAGCAAGCCCGTGCCCTGGCGCTGGCCTTGCAAGACCGGGGCCTGCAAGCGGGACAGACGGTAGCCATCTTGTCGGAAAACCGCCCCGAATGGCTTTACGCCGACATGGGCGCCCAGGCCCTGGGACTCATTGGCGTGGGCCTGTACCCGACTGCCTCGGCCGAGCAGGTGGCTTTCATCCTGCAAGACAGTGGCGCGCGGGTGTTGATGGTGGAGAACCAGGAGCAGCTCGACAAAGCCTTGGCGGTGCGCGCCCAATGCCCCGAGCTCGAGCACATTGTGGTGATCGACCTGGAGGGCTTGCGCGGCCTGTCCGATCCGCAGGTCAGCAGCTGGCAGGCCTTCATGCAGCGCGGCCTGGACCTGGCGGCCACAGCCGAGGCACAGGCCCGGTTTGAGGCCGCCATCGATGCTGGCCGGCCCGAGCAGACCGCGTTTTTGGTCTACACCTCGGGCACCACCGGCCAGCCCAAGGGTGCGATGGTGGCCAACCGCAATTTGGTCTTCCAGATCGCCAGTGCGCCGCAATACCTAGACCTGCAGCGCGGCGACCGCACCCTGTCCTTCCTGCCGCTGTGCCATATCGCCGAGCGCATGGGCACGGTCTACAACCCCCTGGCCATTGGCCCCATCGTCCACTTTCCTGAAAACGCGGGCACGGTGTTCAACGATGTGCGCGAGGTCATGCCGCACCTGCTGTTCGGACCGCCCCGCTTTTGGGAAAAGCTGTATTCGCAGGTTACGCTCTATCTGCAAGACGCGATTCCACTGGCGCGCTGGGCCTACCGCCTGGTGACCGCCGAGGGCGCAGCCATTGCGCAAGAGCGACTGGCCCAGCGTGCGGTGCCCGGCTGGCGTACTGCGCGATACCGGCTCTTGCAGGTGCTGGTGTTTTCCAATCTGCGCAGTTTCCTGGGCCTGTCCGAGATCAAGACCGCGCTGACCGGTGCCGCGCCGGTGCCACCCGATCTGCTCAAGTGGTACATGTCCATAGGCATAGACCTGATCGAGTCCTACGGCCTGACCGAAACCTGCGGCTTTTGCACCGCCACCCCGCCGTCACGCATCAAGGTCGGCTATGCGGGCGTCAAGGCCCTGGGCACAGAGCTGCGCATCGGCGCTGAAGACGAAATCCTGGTGCGCGGCCCCAATGTGTTTGCCGGCTATTGGAAGCTGCCGGAGAAAACCGCCGAGACCCTCGATGCGCAAGGCTGGCTACACACCGGCGATTGCGGTGAGATTGATGCAGATGGCTACCTGCGCATCAAGGACCGCATCAAGGACATCATCATCACCTCGGGCGGCAAGAACATCACCCCCAGCCTGATCGAGAACCAGATCAAGTTCAGCCCTTACATCTCGGACGCAGTGGTGATTGGCGAGGCCAGGCGCTTTGTCACCTGCCTGGTGATGATTGATCCCGACAACGTGGCCAAGTTCGCGCAGGACCAGCAGGTGCCCTACACCGACTTTGCCAGCCTCACCCGTGCGCCGCAGGTGCTGCAGCTGATCCGCGGCGAGATCGAAACCGTCAACAGCCGCCTGGCCCGGGTCGAGCAAATCAAGGACTTTCGCCTGATCGACCAACTGCTGACCGCCGAAGACGAAGAACTCACCCCGACCATGAAGCTCAAGCGCAAGGTGGTCACCACCAAATACGCCTCGCTCATAGACACCATGTATCCACCCTGAGCCGGCCCGCTAAGACCGGCCAAGAAGTTCTGTAACCGTTTTTCACCCGCAACCTAGGAGGAGACACCATGAAAATCAGCAAGCGTCAAATGATGGGCAGCGCCGCCGCAGCCCTGATGGCGGCCGCCGCGCCCTGGACGGCACAGGCCGCCGGGGTCAGCGACAAGGAAATCGTCATCGGCACCCACATGGACCTGTCGGGTCCGGTGGCTGCCGGCATGCCGCAGCTGCGCAATGGCACGCAGATGCGCTTTGACGAAGCCAATGAAGCAGGCGGCATCCATGGCCGGCGCATACGCTTCATCGTCGAAGATAACGCCAGCCAGCCGCAACAAGCGGTCAGGGCGGTCGACAAACTGATCCGCAAGGACGAGGTCTTTGCCATGGTCAACTCCTTCGGCTCGGGCACCAATGCGGCTGTGGTCAAACGCGCGGTTGACGAAGGCGTGATCTACTTCGCCCCCTGGGGCGCCTCAGCGGTGCTGCAGCAAATCGCCGGCAAGAGCCCGCGCCTGTTCACCACCGTGCCCGACTACCACACCACCACCCATCTGGGCCTGACCTGGCTGCTTGAGCACAACGCCAACCTCAAGAAAGTCGGCTGGGTTTATATGGAAGGCCCCTTCGGTGACCTGATCGGCCGCGGCGTCAAAAGCGCCATGAGCGCCAAGGGCATGACGCTGGCCGCTGAAGCCTCCTACAAACCTGGCGAAATCGATTTTTCCAGCCAAGTTGCCCGCATGAGGGCAGCCGGCGTGGACCTTATCGTCATGGCCACCGTCACCCGTGAAACGGTGGGCATGATGGCTGAAATCAAGAAAATCGGCTGGAACAATGTCGCGGTTCTCACGGGTAATCCGGGGCGCACCATGATCGTTGCCAAGCTCGGTAAGGACGCTATCGAAGGGCTGTACGGCGTAGGCGCCTGGAAGATGCTGGACCCCAACGCAGCGTCGGCAGCCGACAAGGTCTGGGCCGATGCCTACAAGAAGCGCTTCAACATCGACGCCGATGAAAACGCCTACCTCGCCTACGCCTACGCCGACTGGTTCGTCAAAGGCCTGCAGGCCGCTGGCCGCAACCTGAGCACCGACGCAGCAGTCAAAGCCTTGCAAGCGAGCGCGTCCAACCACCCGGTCTTCCTGGGTCCGGCCAGCTTCAAGAACAACCACTTTGACCCAGAGCTGGTCACCGTCGACCAGGCCAAGGGCGGTATCTGGCGCATGGTCTCGCCGGTGCTCAAGTAAAGCATTGCTCCCCAGGGGCAGGCTACTCCTCCAAGAGGGCCTGCCCTGGTGGCGAGGGCGCGGCTCCCACACTCCATCGCCATCGCCGCGAGGGCGCGGCTCCTACATCCCATAGGCTCACTGGTCTTCCATGTGGGAGCGCCGCCCTCGGCGCGATGGCGTTCGATCAAAAGCAGCGCTCACCGCCACCGCCATCGCCGCGAGGGCGCGGCTCCCACATCCCATCCCCATCGCCGCGTGGACCCGGCTCCTACACCCCATTGGGTCACTGGTCTTTCATGTGGGAGCGCCGCCCTCGGCGCGATGGCGTCCGATCAAAAGCCGCGCTCCCCGCCACCGCCATCGCCGCGAGGGCGCGGCTCCCACATCCCATCCCCATCGCCACGAGGACCCGGCTCCTACACCCCATTGGGTCACTGGTCTTTCATGTGGGAGCGCCGCCC
>JBILDR010000281.1:0-3894 GCA_044352515.1 Polaromonas sp. | reverse complement strand
TTTTCCAAGGCTGTGCGTGCTGGCAACTTCCTGTTCCTGTCAGGTGTGTTGGCTTTAGATGCTCAGGCCAACGTGATCGATGGCGACATCACGGTACAGACGCGCGTGTTGCTCGAGCGTATTGCTGCAACTTTGTCCGAATGCGGCGCGCGCATGGACCAAGTGGTTCGCGCGACGATTTGGCTAGCGGATTTGAATGACTTTGCCGCCTTCAACACAGAATATGTAAGGCACTTCGGACAAGCACTCCCAGTACGCTCGTGTGTTCAGGCGCAGCTCTACAAGGGCGCACGCGTGGAGATCGAGGTTCAGGCTTGGCTGCACGGCTGACGATCGTGCCTGCTGGTCACACCATGCTTGCTTCAAATTTCTCCACCTGTGGCCAGCGCAAATTTCCCCTTGCAAGACGGCCGTGTGAAGGTCGCTCTGCCTTTGGACCTCAAGCCTCAGGCGTCGGGTCTCCCCTCTCCATGTGTTGCTGGTTCATCGCGTCGACGTTCTCCTGGATCCGGGATAGCAGTTCAATCAAGTATTTGCGATCGTGCGCGTTGATGCCACGCAGGATCAGTTCCTGTCGCTCGGTGGCCTGCTCGATCAAGGCATGCGCTGCGCGGCGCCCTTTAGTCGTTAGACTGAACAAAGTGCGCCTAGCGTCGTTTTCATCAGGGGCAGACACGGCCAAGCCCTTGTGGACCAGTTTCCCCAGGGTCCTGCTGATCCAGGCTTTGTCAATCAGCATGGTCTCCTGCAGGCCTGCGACACCTTGTTGGCCGAGGCTTTCCAGGACGGCCATGACACGATATTCAGGCAGGCTCAGTCCCGCCACCAGCGCTGCATCCCGGTCTGCCGCTTGCCCGATGGCAGTCGACAAGCGTGACATGCGGTACCCCAGCAGCCTGGTGACGTCGAAAGGCGTTCTTGCATTCAAAGAGGGCATGTGTCCGATCATAAAAGGGGGATTACTCCAATCATATCGTTGACATGACATCATTATCCAAATACACTGTTGTCTTGACAATGAAGTGGAAGCGCATGCCTCCTGTCACCAATCTGCTGTTAACCCTGTCCGATGAGGACAACCCCCATGCGATGGCGTGTCCGGGACATCACGGCGTACCAACGCCGAACCTGGATGCCTTGACCGCTTCTGTGACACGATTCACGCATGCCTCCTTCCGGATTCGAGACGACTGATCGATGGTGCTGAGCCTATCGCCGCAAGACTGAGCTGGAGAGACCGATATGCCTGATTTCTTTGACAACCCGATGGGGCTGGACGGCTTCGAATTCGTTGAATTCGCCTCTCCCTCGCCCAACGTACTTGAGCCGCTGTTCGAGAAAATGGGATTCGCCTTGGTGGCACGGCATTGCTCAAAAGACGTACTCCTGTACCGCCAGGGTGATATCAACTTCATCGTCAACCGCGAGCCCAAGTCGCACGCCGCCTACTTCGCTGCCGAGCATGGCCCCAGCGCCTGTGGCCTAGCCTTCCGGGTGCAAGATGCCCACAAGGCCTACTTCCGCGCCCTGGAGTTGGGCGCGCAGCCGGTAGACATTCCCACCGGCCCGATGGAGTTACGCTTGCCGGCAATCAAGGGCATCGGCGGCGCGCCGCTGTACCTGATCGACCGCTATGAGGACGGTAAGTCCATCTATGACATCGATTTCAAGTTTCTGCCCGGCGTGGACCGCCACCCCAAAGGCTTAGGTTTGAAGCTGGTGGACCACCTCACGCATAACGTCTACCGCGGTCGTATGGCGCACTGGGCCGCCTTCTACGAGCGGTTCTTCAATTTCCGTGAGATCCGCTACTTCGACATCAAGGGTGAGTACACCGGTCTGACCTCTAAGGCCATGACTGCGCCGGACGGCAAGATTCGCATCCCCTTGAACGAGGAGTCGGGCAAGACCTCGGGGCAAATAGAGGAATTTCTGATGCAGTTTTCCGGTGAGGGCATACAGCACGTAGCGCTCCTCACCGACAACCTGCTGGATACAGTGGACCAGCTTCAGATGGCAGGTATCCCTCTTATGAACGCACCCAACGACGTGTACTACGAGATGCTGGAAGAACGTCTGCCAAGTCACGGTCAACCGGTGCCAGAGCTGCAGGCACGAGGTATCTTGCTCGATGGCAGCACAGGAGGTGGCGGCAATCGCCTGCTACTGCAGATCTTCTCCCAGACCCTGCTGGGCCCCATGTTCTTCGAGTTCATCCAGCGTGCGGGTGACGAGGGCTTTGGCGAAGGCAACTTCAAGGCTCTTTTCGAGTCGCTCGAGCGTGACCAGATCCGCCGCGGCGCGCTTCAAGTCGAAACGTAATAGGTGACTGCCGGAACTTTCTCAGCGGAAGATCCACCACGTTTCCTACCGCTGCACATAGGCCCTCTACGAAAACAGCTGGCAAACAAGCGCCTTCCTTGCGCTTTTCCGCCTCAACCTACCAAATAGGACCGCCTGCTGCGGTCATGCTGTCCACGTGACACCAGCAAGATGCACGACGCGAACGCCAGGCGCCTCGCCAGATTTATGTCTGCGACGGTAGCGTTGAACTACAGCAGATCAGCGGGGCCTCCAGAACCTATAGGACCGCCGTCGCGGTATCTGATGCGCAAAAGCTGCAATGGTCAGACCCTCGGCAAATCCAGAGTACCGTCGCGGCGCGCAACTGGCGAGGATTGCGCTCGACCTCAATCGCCCCGGATCCCCTTTTCTCTGATGATGGCCGCATAGCGGCGCGTGTCAGCGGCATTGAGCGCGTCCAACTGGGCGGGCGTCATCGGGGTAGGCTCTGCGCCCAGGTTGCGAATGACCTGGGAGACCGACGGGGTCAGCAAAATGCGATTGATTTCACGGTTCAGTCGATCTATCACGGCCGCTGGCGTCCCAGCCGGCGCATAAAAGCTGTGGGTGGAGCCGCCGTCATAGCCCTTGAGTCCCAGTTCAGCCAAGGTCGGGGTGTCGGGGTAGAGGAAGGAGCGCTTGGTGCTGCCCACGGCCAGCAGGCGCAGCGCGCCCGAGCGAATGTGCGGCGCAGCGATGCCCGGGTCAAGGAAGAAGTCTAGGTTGCCTGCCAGCAAGTCTTGCAGCGCAGGTGCCGATCCACGGTAGGGGATATGAACCGCAAAAATACCGGCCATGCTTTTGAGCATCTCGGCGCCAATATGCGGTGTCGAGCCATTGCCCGGGCTGCCGTAGCTCAGTTTGCCGGGATTGGCTCTGGCAAATTTCTGCAGGTCGGCGAAGCTTTGGAAGGCCGAGTTGGAGCGCACCACCAGGAACAACTCGAGCCGCGCGGTCGCTGCCACGGGCAAGAGGTCTTTGCTCGGGTCGTAGGGCATCTTGGAGGTCAGCGTGGGGACAACGACCATGGTGCTACCCGCGGCCATGAGCAAGGTGTAGCCATCACCCGGGGACTTGGCCACTGCATCAGCACCCACGATGCCGCCCGCGCCAGTGCGGTTATCCACCACCACCGGCACACCGAGCGCCTGCGCCAGCGGTGTGGCTACCGCGCGGCCCAAAACGTCGGGCGAGCTGCCCGGTGCAAAGTTAATGACCAGCCGGATGGGCTTGTTGGGCCAATCCTGAGCCAGCGAGCTCATGGGCGCCAGCAGCATACCCAACAGGCCGGCAACAAGGACCTGTCGGCGTGCGGTTGTAAACATCTTGAGAGTCTCCTTCAATTGGGGGTGTTCGAGAGTCATGGCGCACCATGGCGCAATGGCACTGCACCTGACCACTTGGGGCCAGTGTGCATGGCGCGGAAATTTTAGGGACCCCGTGGCCAGGGTGACGCGTCCCCGCGGAGGTGGCCTACTTCGTGAAGGGTCAAGCCTGGGCATGACGAGGCCCACTGATTCATGCCCGCAACCCTGCGCACCAGCCTAAAGC
>JBILDR010000280.1:0-3897 GCA_044352515.1 Polaromonas sp. | reverse complement strand
GGAGCTGCGGGTACACCCCTGTCTGATTCCATCCAAGCGCCTGATCGCCAATGTCGAAGGCGCGATGAACGCGGTGGTGGTGCAAGGCGATGCGGTGGGCACCACCCTGTACTATGGCAAGGGCGCGGGCAGCGAGCCGACCGCCAGTGCGGTGATTGCCGACCTGGTCGATGTGGCCCGTCTGCACACCGTCGATCCGCTCAACCGCGTGCCGCACCTGGCCTTCCAGCCGGGCGCCATGAGCGACTTGACGGTGCTGCCCATGGGCGAGGTTTGCACCAGCTACTACCTGCGCATGCGGGTGGCCGACGAGGCCGGCGTGCTCGCCCGCGTCACTGGCATCTTGGCCGAGGCCGGCATCAGCATCGATGCGGTGCTGCAGCGCGAGGCCGATGAAGTCGGAGGCGAGGGCTCCAACCAGACCGACCTGATCATCCTGACCCACGACTGTGTGGAGGCCCACATGAACGAGGCCATGGCCAAGATGCAGAGCCTGCCTAGCGTTCTGGCGCCCATCATCCGCATCCGCAAGGAGGAGCTGGCTTGATGCGCTACCTCTCCACCCGGGGGCACCCGGACCGCCGGCGTTTTTGCGAGATCTTGCTCGAAGGCCTGGCGCCCGACGGCGGGCTGTACCTGCCCGAAAGCTACCCGCAGATCGGCGCCCGCCTGGCCGAGCTGCGCCAGGTCTGGGCCAGCCGCGGCTATGCCGATCTGGCTTTCGAGATCCTCAAGCTCTACATCGACGACATTCCTGAAGCCGATCTGCTCGCCCTGTGTCGCAAGACCTACACCCGCGAGGTGTTCGGTACCGACGCCATCGTGCCGCTCAAGCCGCTCGAAGAAGGCCTGTACCTGCAAGCTCTGTCCAATGGCCCCACCTTGGCCTTCAAGGACATGGCCATGCAGCTGCTGGGCAACCTGTTTGAGTACGAGTTGGCCCGCCGGGGTGAGGAGCTCAACATCCTGGGCGCTACCAGTGGCGACACCGGCAGTGCGGCCGAATACGCGATGCGCGGCAAAAAAGGCGTGCGGGTTTTCATGACCAGCCCGCATGGCCGCATGAGCGCCTTTCAGCAGGCCCAGATGTTCAGCCTGCTTGACGAGAACATTCACAACATCGCTGTCGAAGGCGTCTTCGATGACTGCCAGGACATGGTCAAAGCGGTCTCGGGCGACTTGGACTTCAAGCGCCGCTACCGCATCGGCACGGTCAATTCCATCAACTGGGCGCGGCTGTTGGCGCAGGTGGTGTACTACTTCGCGGGTTATTTCCAGGCCACCAGCGCTGACGCACAGCAGGTCAGCTTTACCGTGCCCAGCGGCAATTTTGGCAACGTCTGCGCCGGCCATGTGGCGCGCATGATGGGTCTTCCTATCGCGCAGTTGGTGGTGGCCACCAATGAAAACGATGTACTCGACGAGTTCTTTCGCACCGGCATCTACCGGGTGCGGGGCTCGGCTGATACGCACGAGACATCCAGCCCCTCGATGGACATTTCCAAGGCGTCCAACTTCGAGCGCTTTGTGTTCGACCTGTTGGGCCGCGACGCGGCGCTCACCCGTTCACTGTTTGCTGGTGCTCTTGCGCGCCAGGGATTCTTCGACCTGAGCGCCGACCCGGCTTTTGCCGAGGCGGCCGCGCGTTACGGCTTTGCCAGCGGCAAAAGCACCCATGCCAACCGTTTGGCCACCATCCGCGATACCGATGCCCGCTTTGGTGTGGTGATCGATACCCACACCGCCGACGGCCTGAAGGTGGCGCGCGAGCACCTGCTGCCTGGCCTGCCCATGCTGGTGCTGGAAACCGCGCTGCCGATCAAGTTTGCCGCCACCATCGAAGAAGCCTTGGGCCGCCCGCCCGAGCGTCCGAGCGGCTTTGACGGCCTGGAGGACAAGCCGCGCCGCCTGCGGCTGATGCCTGCCGATGTGAAGCGCATCAAGGCCTATATTGCCGCCCGCGTCCGGCCCCACTTGTGCGCCGCCGTCTGAGGCGCTATGCGCCGCTGAAAATACCCCGATCCTTCAGCGCCTATCGCTGCCGGTATACGCTCAGCCCATGAACACCTTGCCCGCCCGTGCCCCGCTGCGACCGCTCGATGAGGCCCTGCAAGACCTGCTGGCCCGCGCCGAGCCGCATCTTCCTGAGGAAAGCGTCTCCACCTTTGAGGCCGACGGCCGGGTGCTCACCCAAGACCTGCGTTCGCCGCTGGACGTGCCCGGGCATGACAACTCGTCCATGGACGGCTACGCCCTGCGCCTGGCTGATCTGCCGGCCGCCCAGGGCCTGCCGGTGTCGCAGCGCATCGCTGCCGGCAGCGCGGCTGCGGCTTTGCAAGCGGGCTCGCTCGCGCGCATCTTCACCGGCGCCCCGGTGCCGCCAGGGGCCGATGCCATCGTCATGCAAGAAGATGCGCAGCTGCTCGACGACGGACGGGTGCAGATCAAGGCCAGCCCCAGCGCCGGCCAGTGGATACGCCGTCGCGGCGAGGACGTAGCCCGCGGCGCGGTGGTGCTGCGCCGAGGCCAGCGCCTGTCGCCAGCCGAGCTCGGGCTGGCGGCCAGCATAGGCTTTGACCGCTTGCCGGTGGCCCGTCGGCCGCGGGTGGCGCTGCTGTCGACCGGCGACGAGCTGGTCATGCCCGGCCAGGTAGCGCCCGAGGCCATGCCGCCCGGCGCCATCTACAACTCCAACCGTTTCTTTTTGCGCGCGCTCTTGCTGCGCCTGGGCTGCGAGGTGAGCGATCTGGGCATCGTGCCCGACCAGCGCGAGGCCACGGTGCAGGCCTTGGGGCAGGCGGCGCAAGGCCACGACCTGATTTTGACCAGCGGCGGCGTCTCGGTGGGCGAGGAAGACCACATCAAACCGGCGGTGCAGGCCCTGGGCGAATTGAATCTCTGGCAGATCGCCATCAAGCCTGGCAAGCCCTTCGCTTACGGCCGCGTCAATCACGGCACGGGCTTTGCGCACTTTATCGGCCTGCCGGGCAACCCGGTGTCTAGCTTTGTGACCTTCCTGCTGCTGGTGCGGCCCTTCTTGCTGCGCCTGCAAGGGGCCAGCGGTGCGCTGCCCGCTGCGATCATGCTGCCCGCACACTTTGACTGGCCCAAACCCGACAAGCGGCGCGAGTTTTTGCGGGTGCGGCGTAATGTCGAGGGCGGGTTGGACCTGTTTGCCAATCAGAGCTCGGGCGTGCTGACCTCGGCCGTCTGGGCCGATGGGCTGCTCGATGTAGCGCCCGGCCTGCGCATCGCCCGCGGCGATGTGCTGCCCTTCATTCCTCTGGCGGACCTGCTATGACCGAAGTGAACATCAAATACTTCGCTTCCCTGCGCGAAGCCCTGGGCCCCGGCGAGCGCCGCCAGACCCAGGCCCTGACCGTCGGCCAATTGCGCGACGAATTGATTGCCCTGGGCGCGCCCTACGCGCAGGCGCTGGAGCGCCAGCGGCCGGTGCGCGCTGCGCTCAACCAGGTGATGAGCGAGGAAGACCAGCCTTTGAGCGAGGGCTGCGAGCTGGCTTTTTTCCCGCCGGTAACCGGAGGCTGAGCGTGTCTGCCCGGGTCACCATACAAACCGCAGACTTCGACCTCAGCGCCGAGGTGGCGGCCTTGCGCGCCGGCGATCTGCGGGTCGGCGCGGTCTGCAGCTTTGTAGGCACGGTACGCGACCGCCATGCCCATCTGGAGCGCGGCTCTGCCGTGGCCCAAGGCGAGGTGCAGTCGCTCGAGCTTGAGCACTATCCCGGCATGACCGAAAAAGCCATCGAGGCCATGATCGATGCGGCGCTTGAGCGCTTTGACATCTACGCCGCCCGCGTGGTGCACCGGGTCGGGCTCATGCTGCCTACCGAGCAGATCGTGCTGGTGGCGGTGAGCTCAGCCCACCGCGGCGAGA
>JBILDR010000090.1:0-13118 GCA_044352515.1 Polaromonas sp. | reverse complement strand
GATGCCGGTTCCGACTGAGGATCCACCCCATACCCGGCCAACATCAAATTACCGTCCTGCAATCCTGCCCGTAGGCAGGGAGGCATCCATAGCATCTCCTACACCTTCTGGCGGTGATCCCACAAGCTCGAGATGGCGGTGATCGACAGATCCTGTGGGAGCTGCGCCCTCGCAGCGATAGGGCCTTCGCTCAAGCGCTGAACCTGCTTGAAGGCCGCTTCGCGCCGAGGGCGGCGCTCCTAAACCTTCTGGCGGTGATCCCACAAGCCCGAGATGGTGCCGAGCGAGGCCACCCCGATTGGACTCAAGTACTAGTTAAGGGTGATCCGCGCCGCCTTGATGGTCTGTGACCAGCGGGCATGTTCAGCCTGCAGGAAGCGGGCAAATGCATCCGGCGAGGAAGCGGAAATTTCGGCGCCTTGAGCACTCAGGGTCTCCATCACATCGGGCGCTTTGAGCGCAGCAGTCACCGCCTCGTTGAGCTTGCTGACCACCTCCTTGGGCGTGCCTGCCGGCGCGACGATGCCGAACCAAAACGAGGCCTCGTAGTCGGGCAGGCCGGCCTCGCGCACGGTGGGTACAGCTGGCAGGTAGCTCAAGCGCTGCGGCGCGGCCACCCCGAGTACGGCGAGCTTGCCCGTGCGCACGTGGGGCATGACCTCAAGTGGCCCGGTGAAGGTCAGGTCGATCTGACCGCCCAGCAAGTCGGCGACCACGGGCGCTGCGCCCTTGTAGGGTACATGCAGGGCATCGACCCCGGTCTGCATGCGAAACAGTTCGAAGGCCAAATGTGAGTGGCTGCCATTGCCGGGCGAGCCCATGGAAAAGCGCCCGGGTTGGGCCTTCATGGCCGAGATCAAGGCGGGCAGGCTGCGGGCCTCGACCTTGCTGGGGTTGACCGCAATCACCAGGGGAATGGTGAGCATCAGCGAAATTGGCGCGAAATCGCGCCGGCTGTCATAGCCCAGCTTGGGGAAGGTGTACTGGGCTGTCACAAAAGGCACAGGCACCAGCAGCAGCGTGTGGCCGTCGGGCGCGGCGCGGGCCACGAACTCAGTGCCTATGGTGGTGGCTGCACCCGGCTTGTTGTCTATCACCACAGGCTGGCCCAGGCGCTCGGTCATCTTCTGGCTGACAGCGCGGGCAATGATGTCGGTCGATCCACCCGGCGCAAAAGGCACGACCAAACGAATCGGACGGCTCGGAAATTCCTGCGCCCACAGGGTTGCGGGGCCAGCGCCCAGGGCCAAAAGAGCAAGGACGGCGGCGCGGCGAAGGGGCTTGAATGTCATGGGGCTTATTCCTGTTCGAATGAATGGACCTTGGGCAGGCAGGACGCGTCAAGTTGCAGAAAACGCGCCGCATTGCGCCAAAGGATATGGTCTTTGTCCTCGTCGGAAAACATCGCCTGCCGGCGTATCCAGGGGACAGCGCCGCCGATGATGTTGCCGCTGGCTGGATGGTCGGTGCCTATCATCAGCTTGTCGCGCCCACAGCGTTTGAACAGCAGGGCCAGTGCGTCGTCGTCGTGCACCAGGCAGTCGAAATACATCTGCGAAAGGTAGTCCACCGGCGGGCGGGCCATCGTTGTGCCGTCGCGGCCTTGGTGGTAGCGCAAGTTAAAGCGGCCCACACCGAAGTGAATCCAGCCGCCGCCCTGGGTGAACATGATGCGCAGGTCTGGGTGGCGATCGAGCAAGCCGCTGTAGACCACTGACATGGCTGCCAAACTCGATTCGAGCGGCGCGCCAAAAGAATTTTCAAAGTGGTAGCGCGGGAAGCGCTCCTCGCCCGGCTTGCCCCAGTAGACCGGATGCACCACGATGGACAAGCCCATGGCGGCTGCCGCTTCAAGCAGTGGCAGCACCTGCGGGTCGTCGAGGTTGCGGCCGTTCACGTTGGAGGCAATCACGATCGCACGCAGACCGAGCCGGCCGGCCGCGTCTTCCATCATCTCGCGGGCCAGGTGGGGGTGCTGCATGGGCAGCATGGCCAGGCCGCGGTAGCTGCGCGGATAGGCGCGCTGCACTTCGGCGATTTCTTCGTTGAGCTCCAGGGTAAAGCGCCGGGCCTGGGCCTCATCGAGGTGGTAGTTCCAGAAGATGCCGGTCGGGATGGGGCATTGCATGTCTATGCCCTCGTGCATACGCCTGTCCTCGGCCCGTGCGGCCGGGTCGCTCAGCAGCGAGCGGCTGACCGCAAAGCTCAGGGCATGCTCGCCCATGCTCACCCGCTCACTGCCTTTGGCGTCGCGGTCCAGGCGCCAGCCATACCACTCCTGCCCCGCAGCGCACGCCGCCAAGCCGCGCGGCGTCCAATGAGAGTGCATGTCAATGACCATGAATTCAGTCTAACAGGCACCTAAAGACTGCTGCATCACTTTGCTGCATCACTTTGCTGCATCACTTTGCTCCATTACTTGTCACGCAGCGCCGCCCGCAACTGCTCGCGCACCTGCGGCCGGCCAGCAAAGGGATCACTGGGGGTGCGCCCCTGCAGGATGTCTTCCATCCGGGTCTGCACAGAAGCCAGCGCCTGGGGGTGGCTGTAGATGTAGAACTGGCCGGTGGCTATCGCCGCAAAAGTGCGCTCAGCCACCTCGGCGGCGCTGACCTTGCCGGCCTGCACCGCCTTGTCCATCATGGCCTGGCCGACCCGCTGGCTGGCCGTGGCCTTTTGGCCGCCGGCCGGCCGGTTGCGGTGGCTCTGGCTGATACCGGTGGCCACAAAGTAGGGGCACAGCAGCGAGACGCCGATTTGATCGCTGACCAGGCTCAGGTCATGGTGCAGGGTTTCAGTCAGGGACACCACCGCATGCTTGCTGACGTTGTAGACGCCCATGTTTGGCGGATTGAGCAATCCGGCCATGCTGGCGGTGTTGACGATATGCCCGCGCCAGGCAGGGTCGGCCTGGGCGGCAGCGAGCATCATGGGCGTGAACAGCCGGACCCCATGGGCCACCCCCATCAGGTTGACACCGAGCACCCACTGCCAGTCCTCCAATGAGTTCTCCCAGATCAGGCCACCGGCACCCACGCCGGCATTGTTGAACAGCAGGTGCGGCGCGCCCCACTGCTGCTGGACCTGCTGCGCCATGGCCTGCATGGCGGACGCGTCAGCCACACTGAGCTCGAAGGGCAGCACCTGCGCGCCGGCTGCGCGCTGCTCGGCCACTGCCGCTGCCAGTGCATCGGTCTGCACATCGACCATCACCAGACGCATGCCGGCACGCGCTGCTATGCGCGCCAACTCCAGCCCAAAGCCCGAGCCAGCGCCTGTAATCAGTGCGATCTTGCCGCGCCATTCGGTCGCGCTCATGGCTTGAGCGCCCGCAGCGCGTAGCCGATGCGCGGAAAGTGCACATGCACCCGCCCGGCGCGTTCGTCCTCGCGGGCCAAGGTGTAGCGGCTGGTGGTGGCGGCCACCAGGGTACCTTCGGTGGGCTCCAGGCCAAAGCTCTCGGCCGCCACCGTGACGCGGCTGCCCAGGGCGATGCCATGGTCGTCCTGAAACAACTCGCCGTCCACCGGCTTGGGCGTGCTGCTGCGCGCAAGCTCTATGGCTTGCGCTGAGGTGTAGCGCTCTACCGTGCCATGGCCCATGGCCGCCATGCGGTCCATCCAGGCCAGAACCGTCGGGACGGCCTCCAAAATGCCGGCCAGAACCGGCGTCTGGCTGCGGGTGAACCACAGGGGGTGATAGGCGGCAAAGTCGGCCACGCTGGGCTGCGCGCCGAGCAGATAGGGGCCGGCCTGCAGCATCTGCGCCAAGCGCTGCAAATACGCCTTGTAGGCGCCGGTGGCATCTGCCGGCCTCGGCCGCGGCATCCCCGCGCCCATGGCCTTGCGGTCTTCGGCAAAGGACTGCACCGCCTGCGGCGGCGCTTTGGCAAACATCTGAGCCATGCCGGCCGCCTGCGTGCTGTAGGACATGGAGGCCCAGAACAAGGTGGCGTCGGCCCACTGCGCCAGCGGGCCGGCCAGGCCCTCGACCGCTGCAGGCATCAGGGCAGGTGCGCTTACCAGTTCATCAAGGGCCTGAGCGATCAGAGCGGTGTCGCAATAGATGTCGGCCCCGACCTGCAAAATTGGGGTCTTGCGGTAGCCGCCGGTCAAGGCCATCACATCGGGTTTGGGCATGACCATGGGGATGAATACCGACTTCCAGGCCAGGCCCTTGTAGCCCAGCATGAGGCGGGCTTTTTCTGCAAACGGCGAAGCCGGGTAGTGGTGCAGCACGATGTTGTTCATGAGGTCTCCTTCAGTGTTACCAGCCCGCTGTGGGGCGCTTTGCTGACCCGGCTCAAGGCATGGCCCGGGCAATGATGGCATCGAGATCGGCTTGTGGGCCCAGGGTTCCAAAAGCCTGGCCCCAGTGGCCGGCCAGGCGTGAATCACAAAAGGCTTGCCACACCGCGGCCGGCGCCGATTGCACCAGCAGGGCTGCCTGCATCAACAGGGCCAGTTCCTGTGCCAGCCGGCGCGCCTGCTCCGGCCTGGCCAGCTCTTGCAGAACCAGGGGCAGACGCTCAATCGCCCGGTCGAGCGCCCCATGCCGGCCACGCGCGGGCGCGAGCTCACGCTGCAGGCAGGCCAAGGCCTCGCTCTGGCGCAGACCGCGCAGCAGGTCCAGCGCCATGATGTTGCCTGCGCCCTCCCAGATCGAGTTCAGCGGCATTTCGCGGTAGATGCGTGCCATCAGACCCTGGCCGCCCTCCTCCACATAGCCATTGCCGCCCAGGCATTCCATGGCTTCCTGGGCAAAGACGCTGCCGCGCTTGCAGATCCAGAACTTGGCAATCGGCGTCAGTAGGCGGGCCAGATCGGCCTCATGGCTGTCCTCCTGACCGTCCGCCTGAGTGCCCGCCTGACTGTTCGCGCGCTGGTCGATCGCATGCGCCAGCCGCAGGGCCAGCACGGTGGCCGCCTCTGACTCGAGCGCCAGATCGGCCAGCACGTTTTTCATCAGGGGCTGCTCGATCAAAGGCTTGCCAAAAGCCAGTCGCTGGCGGGTATGGTGCAGCGCCAGACTGAGCGCAGCGCGCATCAGGCCACTGGTGCCCAGAGCGCAATCGAGTCGGGTCAGTGTGCCCATCTCCAGGATCTGCGCAATGCCGCGCCCCTCCTGGCCAACCAGCCAGGCCTGCGCCTGCTCAAACTCAACTTCAGAGCTGGCATTGGCATGGTTGCCCAGCTTGTCCTTCAGGCGCTGAATGCGCAGGCCGTTGAGCGAGCCGTCGGGCAGAACTCGGGGCAAAAACAGGCAACTTAGACCCGACGCTGTTTGCGCCAGGATCAAGAACGCGTCGCACATCGGCGCCGAGAAAAACCATTTGTGGCCCGTGACGCGGTAGCGCTCGCCCCAGGCATCGCTGCCCTCAAGCTCGGCGTAACTGGTGTTGGCCCGGACATCGGAGCCGCCCTGCTTTTCTGTCATGCCCATGCCCATGGTCAGGCCGGCTTTGATCGGCCAGGGCTTAAGCTCAGGCTGATAAACACGGCTGGCCAGCTTGCCCGCGCATGCGCTGTAGATCGCGGCGTTACCGGCCAGCGCTGGAAGTACCGCGTAGCTCATGGAAATCGGGCACAGTACCGAAGGCTCGAGCTCGGTGAACATCATGAAGCCTGCCGCGCGCCGCAGGTGCGCGCCGGCGCCTGAGTCCAGCCAAGCGCTGCCGTGCAGGCCGGCGGCCACCGCAGCGCTCATGAGCGTGTGATAGCTCGGGTGAAACTCCACCTGGTCGATGCGCTGCCCCTGCGGACTGTGGGTGTGCAGCACAGGACGGTGGCTGTTGGCCAGTCGGGCATGGGTCTGCATATCGGCTTGGCCCAGCTGCTTTCCCAGGGCCTGCAGGGGCGCCAACTCAAGCTGCGGCGCCAGCAGGCGCAGGCCATCGCGCAGGCCAAGGTTGCCTTCGAAGAGATCATGCCCGACCAAAGGCTCGCTCTGGTTGAATACCACGTGCGTGCGGCTCATGGCACGGCGCCTGTTGCTAGACCAGCTTGACCAGCTGCTTGCCGAAGTTGCGGCCCTTGAGCAGGCCCAAAAATGCCTCGGGGGCAGCTTCCAGGCCCTGCGCGACCGACTCACGGGGGTGCAATTGCCCGCTGGCCACCAACTGCCCCAACTCCTTGAGCGCGGCCGGCCAGTCCTGCATATGCTCGCTGACGATAAAGCCCTGCACCTTCAGGCGCTGCACCAGGATCAGCTGAGGATAGGCCATGGGCAGGCTCTGGCCGTCGTAGCCAGCAATCATGCCGCACACCGCAATGCGGCCAAAGGGGTTCATGCGCAGCATCACCGCGTCCAGCACCATGCCGCCGACGTTTTCAAAATGGCCGTCTATACCCTGCGGGCAGGCCGCCTTGAGCGCCTTGGACAAAGAGGATGCGTCAGCATGCTGGCGGTAGTCGATGCAGGCGTCAAAGCCCAGCTCCTTGACCACGTAATCGCACTTATCCGGTCCGCCGGCAATGCCGACCACCCGGCAGCCTCTGGCCTTGGCCAGCGCACCCACGGCGCTGCCGACCGCGCCCGAGGCGGCGCTGACCACCACCGTCTGGCCGGCCTGTGGCTCGATGATGCGCACCAATCCATGCCAGGCGGTCACGCCGGGCATGCCAACTGCGCCCAGGTAGGCCGACAGCGGCACCTGACGGGTATCGACCTTGCGCAAGGCGCCGGGTTGCTCGGCATCGACCACGCTGTAGAGCTGCCAGCCGCCCATGCCCACCACCTGATCGCCGATTGCAAAGCGCGGCGAGCGACTCTCGACCACCTCACCGACAGTGCCGCCTATCATCACCTCGCCCAGGGGCTGAGGCGACGCATAGCTCTTGCCCTCGTTCATGCGCCCGCGCATATACGGGTCCAGGCTGAGGTAATGGTGGCGCACCAGCACCTGCCCATCTTGCAGCGCAGGCGTGGGGGCCTCGATCAGTTGGAAGTTGTCAGCGCTGGCCGCGCCTTGCGGCCTGCTGGCCAGAACGATCTGCTGATTGATGGGCATGGTGTGTCCTGGTTTTTGAAAACGCGCCTGCAAGCCCTAGGGCTTGGGCGGCAGCGGTGCGTATTTGAAGGTGCCTGTGGCGTGAGCGCAGGAGTTGCCTGCATCGTCGAAGATGGTCGCCTCGACAAAAGCCATGGTTCGGGTGCGGTGCAGCAACTTGCCCTCGCCCCGCAGCAAAGCCTTGCCCTCGGCGGGCCGAAAGAAACTGGTCTTCATCTCGATGGTGATGGCGCCATGGTCGGTCTGCACGCTGCGCGCCGCTGCGGCCATGGTGGTGTCCATCAGCGTCATCAGCACGCCGCCATGGACCTTGCCAAAAATATTGAGGTGCTCGGGCAGCGGACGGTACTGCACCGCCGAGCGCCCGCCTTCAAACTCCACCAGTTCAAAGCCTATGTATTCGATAAAAGGAATGTGAATGCCAAAGCTCATGATGAAAAACCGATCAGGTGGGCGATCAGTATCGTCGTCACCTTCGTACCCAGCTTCAGCCGCCTGTCACCACCGACACCCCGCCGTCGACTGCCAGCCATTGACCGGTGATGTGTTTGCCCGCGTCCGATGCCAGCAAGACGCAGGTGCCTTTGAGGTCTTCGTCATCACCCAGGCGGTTGAGCGGCGCGTGCGAGGCCATTTCATCCAGGCCTATGGACTTGAGCAGGCCGTCGGACATTTTGCTCGGGAAAAATCCAGGGCAAATAGCGTTGACGGTGATGCCGTGCACCCCCCATTCGCAGGCCAGCGCCCGGCCGAAGTTGATCACCGCCGCCTTGGAGGTGTTGTAGGCAATGGTCTTGATCGGCTTGGGGTTGCCGCCCAGGCCGGTGATCGATGAAATGTTGATGATGCGGCCGTATTTGCGCGGGATCATGCTCAGACGGCCGATCTGCTGGCTCAGCAGAAAGTAGCCGCGCACATTGAGGTTCATCACCTTGTCCCAAGCGTCAATCGGGTGGTCTTCAGCCGGGGCGCCCCAAGCCGCACCAGCGTTGTTGACCAAAATATCCACATGGCCCAAGTGTTTGACGGCCTCGCGGGCCAGACGCTCAATATCAGCCTGATCAGAGCAGTCGGCCGCGATCCCATGGACGTCGATGCCGCGGGCGCGCAGATGGGCCGCCGACTCCTCCAGGTCCTTGGCCTTGCGGGCAGTGATGACCAGCCTTGCGCCAGCCTCGCCCAGGGCCTCAGCCAGTTGCAGGCCCAAGCCGCGCGAGCCACCGGTTACCAAGGCGGTCTTGCCGTGCAGGTCAAACAATTGCTGGATGGTTCTTGCCATGATGTCTTCAACTCCTTTTTTCTTGGCTGGGGGCAGGCTCGACCTTCAAACGGGCCCGCACAAAAATCAGTATCGCCCCGATGAGGGCCGTAATCACTCCGCCGATCATCAGAGGCCATCCCAGAGATGGGTCCAGGCGATCGACCGACCAACCCAAGAGCAGGCACAGCAGGCCACCGTAAATCAGTGTCCAGATGAGCTTGTGCAGTTGCTGTACTTGTTGGGGCGTGGCCATGTATTCGGGTGAGGGTTTCTTCGGCTACTCGCTGGGGCGGACTCAGAAAGCGTCTTCGGGCAGGTCGGCACAGGTCATATCCTGGGCGCCGACCACCGCCAGCCAGGCGCCGATCTTGGGCAACTCGTAGCGAAAGAAGTATTGTGCCGCCGCCAGCCGCCCGGTGCGCGCTGGGCTGTCACCCTGCGCTTGAGCGACACAGGCCAGGTCCAGCCAAATCCAGGCCAGCACGGTATGACCGAAAGCTTGCAGGAAGGGCACCGCATTGGCCAGGGCTCGCTCGGGGCTGCAGCCCTGCCAGGCGGCCTGAGCGGCTTGCGTGACCGCCTGCCAGGCCTGCTCCAGCGCTTGGGCCGCAGCCGCCCAGTCTTTCAACCCTTGGGCCTGGGCGATGCTCGCTTGCAAGCGCTGGCCCAGCAGCGCCAGGGCCCCGTCCATCAGCACCTTGCGGCCGAGCAGGTCGCTGGCCTGTATGCCGTGGGTACCTTCGTGGATCATGTTGAGCCGGTTGTCGCGCCAATATTGCTCGACCGGAAAGTCGCGGGTGTAGCCGTAGCCGCCATGCACCTGTATGGCCAGGCTGTTGGCCTCCAGGCACCACTCGCTGGGCCAGCTCTTGGCGATCGGTGTCAGCAACTCCAGCAGCAGGTGTGCTTGCGCCGCTGCGTCAACACCGCCGGTGCGCTGCTCGTCCACCAGACGCGCGCAGTAAAGCTGCAAGGCCAGCGCGCCTTCTGCATAGCTCTTTTGGGCCAGCAGCATGCGCTTGACGTCCGCATGCGCAATGATGCTGACCGGCGGCGAGTCCGCATTTTTGCCCGAGGGGCCGGGCAAGCGGCCCTGGCTGCGGGTCTTCGCATAGTCCAGGCTGGCGTGGTAGCCGGCCAGGCCCAGCATGGTGGCGGCCATGCCCACGCCGATGCGCGCCTCGTTCATCATGTGGAACATGCACTGCAGGCCTTGCCCCACCGCACCGACGCGGTAGCCGATGGCGCCGGCCTGACCGCGCACCGGGTGGCTGCCCTCGCCAAAGTTGAGCAAGGTGTTGGTGGTGCCACGCCAGCCCAGCTTGTGGTTCAAGCCCGCCAGCGCCACATCATTGCGCTCGCCAGTCAGGCGCCCGTCGGTAGCGACCAGCTTCTTGGGCACGATGAACAGCGAAATGCCCTTGACGCCGGCTGGCAAGCGCCCTTGTTCATCCGGGATTTTGGCCAGTACCAGATGGATGATGTTTTCGGTCAGCTCATGGTCACCGGCCGAAATCCACATCTTGTGGCCGTGCAGCCGGTAGCGCGGACCCAAGGGGTCCAGCGCATGGTGGTCGCGATCGGGCAAGGCCCGGGTAGCAATATCGCCCAGCGAGGAGCCGGCCTGCGGCTCAGACAGGCACATGGTGCCGGCCCACAGGCCAGAGAACTCCTGGCGCGCAAACACCTCGCGCTGTAGCACGCTGCCGTAGGCCATCAGCAAATTGGCGTTGCCCACCGTGAGCAAGGCGGTGTTGATGCTGACCGAGGCCTGCGAGAAAAACCCATTGGCTGCTGCCTCCACCACAAAAGGCAACTGCATGCCACCGATGGCGTGGTCTTGTGAGGCGCTCATCATGCCCGATTGCACATAGGCAGCCAGGGCATCGTGGGAAGCCTGAGGCAGGATCACCTGCCGGCCATCAAAACGCGGCTCCTCAACATCGACCAAGCGGTTGAAAGGCGCGTACTTGTCTCTGGCGATGCGCTCGCAGGTCTCAAGCACCGCATCAAAAGTCTCGCGCCCGTGCTCCGCAAAGCGCGGCCGCTCGCACAGGCGCTCAACCTGCAGCCAGTCATAGAGCAAAAAGTCCAGGGCGGCGCGCAGCCTGCGGCCGGCATCCACCTCAGAGCACCTCGAAGACGCCAGCCGCCCCCATGCCGCCACCGATGCACATGGTTACGCACACCCGCTTGGCGCCGCGTCGCTTACCTTCGATCAGGGCGTGGCCGGTCAGACGCTGGCCGCTCACACCGTAGGGGTGCCCGACCGCGATCGAGCCGCCATTGACGTTGAGCTGCTCATTGGGAATACCTAAGAAGTCGCGGCAGTACAGCACCTGCACCGCGAATGCCTCGTTGAGCTCCCACAGATCGATGTCCGAGACCTTCAGGCCCAGTCGCCCGAGCACCTTCGGCACCGCATAGATGGGGCCTATGCCCATTTCGTCAGGCTCGCAACCGGCCACCGCAAAGCCCAGGAAACGGCCCAAGGGCTTGAGGCCGCGCTTTTCGGCCAGGGCCTCGTCCATCACCACGCAGGCGCCCGCACCGTCCGAAAACTGGCTGGCATTGCCGGCCGAGACCGAGCCGCCCGGGATGGCCGGCTTGATGCCGCTGATGCCTTCTACGGTGGTGCCCTCGCGCAAGCCCTCGTCGCGGCTGACGCTAAGCTGCTTGCTGATCAGCCCCAGCGTTTTGTCGTAGACGCCAGCGGTGACGGTGATGGCTGCGATTTCCTCATCAAACTTACCCGCCGCAGCGGCCGCGCAGGCTTTTTGCTGGCTGGCCGCGCCATATTCGTCCATGCGCTCGCGGCCAATCTTGTAGCGCTTGGCCACCTGCTCGGCGGTCTGCAGCATGCTCCAGTAGATCTCGGGCTTGCTCTGGTCAAGGCTGGGGTCCTTGAGCATGTGCATGTTCATCTCCTGCTGCACGCAGGAGATGCTTTCCACCCCGCCCGCCACATAGACCTGGCCTTCGCCAGCCATGATGCGCTGGGCCGCCAGGGCAATCGTCTGCAGGCCCGAGGAGCAAAAGCGGTTGACCGTCAGGCCCGACACCGAGACGGGCAGGCCTGCCTTGAGCGCGATTTGCCGTGCGATGTTGGCGCCGGTGGCGCCCTCCGGGTTGGCGCAGCCCATGAGGACGTCTTCCACCTCGGCGGCGTCGATGCCAGCGCGCGCGACCGCGTGCTGCACCGCATGGCCGCCCAAGGTGGCGCCATGGGTCATGTTGAAGGCGCCCTTCCAGCTTTTGGCCAGGGGCGTACGGGCGGTCGATACGATGACGGCACGGCTCATGATGCGAATAGCTCCTGCAAACGGGCTGCGGCCCGGCTCACGCGTTGTTGAAGGTTTTGCCCTCGGCCACCAGTTGGGCCAGCAGGGGGGCCGGCTGCCAGAAAGCGGCATCGTCCAGCGGATTGGTGGCAAAGCGCTTCATGGCCTGCACCACGTTGAACAGCCCCAGGCTGTCGGCATAGAGCATCGGCCCGCCGCGCCAGAAGGGAAAGCCGTAGCCGGTGATGTAGACCATGTCAATATCGCTGGCGCGCGCCGCAATGCCCTCTTGCAGGATGTGCGCAGCCTCATTGACCAGCGAAAACACCAGCCGCTGCACGATTTCCTGATCGTCAATGCGGCGCGGCTTGATGCCCAAAGCACTGCGGTGCTGCTCGATCATCTGCAGCACCTGGGCGCTGGGCACAGGCTCGCGCTTGCCAGGGGCATAGTCGTACCAGCCCGCGCCGGTTTTTTGCCCGAAGCGGCCGAGCTCGCAAAGCAAATCAGCCGTCTTGCTGTAGCGCAGGCCTGGGTGCTCGACATAACGACGCTTGCGTATGGCCCAACCGATGTCATTGCCGGCCAGATCGCCCATGCGAAACGGTCCCATGGCGAAGCCGAATTTCTCCACCGCCCGGTCGACCTGCGCCGGGGTGCAGCCCTCGTCGAGCAAAAAGCCGGCCTGCCGGGCGTACTGCTCGATCATGCGGTTGCCAATGAAGCCATCGCAGACGCCCGAGACCACCGCCGTCTTCTTGATCTTCTTGGCCACCGCCATCACCGTGGCCAACACATCCTTGCCGGTCTGTTGGCCACGCACCACCTCGAGCAGCTTCATCACATTGGCTGGGCTGAAAAAATGCATGCCGATCACGTCCTGCGGACGACTGGTGAAGGCTGCGATGCGGTTGAGGTCCAGCGTGGAGGTGTTGCTGGCCAAAATAGCGCCGCTCTTGCACACCTTATCGAGCTGGGCAAACACCTGCTCCTTGACGCCCATGTCTTCAAACACGGCTTCAATCACCAAATCGGCCTGCGCGATATCGGCGTAGTCCAGCGTGCTGGAAAGCAAAGCCATGCGCTCTTGGTACTTGTCGGCCTTGAGCTTGCCCTTGCTGACCTGGGCCTCGTAGTTCTTGCGTATGGTGGCCAGGCCGCGATCGAGCGCCTCTTGCTTCATCTCAAGCAAGCGCACAGGAATGCCGGCATTGAGAAAGTTCATCGCGATGCCCCCGCCCATGGTGCCCGCACCGATGACCGCCACCGAGGCAATGGGGCGCTTGGGGGTGTCCTCAGGCACATCGGCCACCTTGGAGGCGGCCCGCTCGGCGGCAAAGAGGTGTCGCAGAGCGCGCGACTGCGGCGTCCACATCAGGTTGATGAACATCTCGCGTTCGCGCAGCATGCCCTCTTCAAAATTGGCGGCGGTGGTGGCGATCTCGATCGCGTCCACGCACTTCAATGGCGCAGGCAGGTTGCGGGCCTGAGCGGCGACCATATTGCGGGCAAACTGGAAATAAGCCTGGCCCTGCGGATGCTGGCAGGGCAGATGGCGCACCAGAGG
>JBILDR010000089.1:0-13146 GCA_044352515.1 Polaromonas sp. | reverse complement strand
GGACACGTCCAGATCGCGCCCGGTGACCATCACCGTGCCCGGACGCATCTTGACGATGTCCGAGCTGATGGCCTGCGGCTGCAGACGCGTCTCCAGACCGGGGCCTTCGACCTTGATGGCGCGCATGGCCACGTCGTAGCTGCGCTTGAAGCCGGGCGTGGAGACGTTGGCCAACTCGTTGGCGGTCACTTGGCGCGAGAGCCGCTGCTCGTTGATCGCAGCGACCGCGTTGAAGGCTAGACGGTCCATGTCTCAAGTTCCTGTGGGTGGTGCCGATATACCGATTGAGGTAAGGTCAGCCGCGGATATTGATGATGGCCTGAGTCATCGTCGTCGAGGTCTCAATCGCCTTGGCATTGGCCTGGAAGTTACGCTGGGCGGTGATCAGATCCACCAACTCCTGTGTCAGGTCCACGTTCGAGCGCTCGGTAGCACCAGCGCGTACCGTGCCGAAGCCTGCGGTACCGGCGGTGCCCAGAATCGGCTTGCCCGATGCGGCCGAGGCCAGGAAGCTGGAGTCACCGGCCTGCCTCAGACCGGCGGGGCTGGAGAAGTTGACCAACAAGATCTTGGCCAGCGACTTTTGTGTGCCGTTGGAATACGAGGCGCTGACCAGACCGTCGTTGGCGATCGTCACGCCCACCAGGTCGCCCTCAGGGGCGCCGTCTTGAGACTGGGACAGCACGGCAAACGGGGAGGAGAACTGCGTCGAGGCCGAGTAGTCGATGTTGATCGTCAAAGCGCCCTTACCGCCTGCCAGATACACCGTCTCCAACTGCGTACCGCCCAGCGGGGACACCAGTTTGCCGCCGGTATCAAAGGTCAGCTCGCCCTTGTCCAGGAAAATCGGCGACCAGGCTGGCAGACCGGTAAAGCCGTCGCCATTGGTGGTCTCCTTGCCGTCGCTGTCGATGTACTTGGGCACCATCTGGGTACCCACCAGATCGGCGTGCTGCGAAGGCTTGATCCAGGTCGAGGTCCGGCCGCGGCCGGCCTCGACCTGCTCCAGACCCCAGGTAGGCTGGCCGGAAATCTTGATGAAGGACTCCGAGGAGGTGGTGCCCGAGGCGAAGACGAAGCGATTGCGCGCGTAGTCGTAGCCCACCTCAACGCCATTGACCGTCTCGGGAATCAGGTTGATGTTGTCGGCGTTGTTGGCCATGGAGTTGATGCCTTTTTGCAGCGCGGCTGCAAAAGACTCCACCGAGTAGTCGTTGCCGGTAGGAATGACCACCGTTCCCTTGACACCGTCGACAGTGACCACGAACTTGTTGTTGGTGTTGTCGACCGCAAAGTTGTTGGTCACATTGATGGTGGGCGTGCCGCCATAGGCCACCGCGGGGGTCGACTCGATACCGCGCAAGGCGGTGGCCGAGGTACTGACCTCAGAATCCTTGAAACCAAACAGTTTTTCGCCCAAGGAGGCGGAGTTGACACCGGTGGTACTGTTCAGCGTCATCTTGATGCTGGCATCGTCGCCAGTTGTGCCAGACTTCACAGCGAAAGTCTTGTTGCTGGCGTCATAAGTCATGCGGATGCCGAAGCGCTGCTCGTTGGGCGGACGGATCATGGCGCCATTGGCGATGACCTGCAGGGTGTTGGAGCCGTCATCAGCCATCTCGACCGGGGTGGTGCCCAGGCCGAACACCTCATTGCGGCCGGTGCTGCCCTGGGCGATGCTCACGGTCGCGGTGCCGTCGGTGAACTTGAAGGTGCGTGCGTTGTGGTCGCGGGTGACCACCAGGGTGTTGGTGCCAGTGGCCACACCGCCTTTGAGGTCCAGGTTGCGGTCCATCGCGTTTTGCATGGCGACCCGCACCTGCCGGGTGGTCAATTGGGTCCAGTCTATGGTCGCTTCGGTCAGGCCAAAATCTGCGGCGGTCAGCGTGATGCCGATGGCCTTGGGGGTGCCGCCAGTGTCCACGACACGGCTGGTGCGCACCGTCAACTCACGGTTGGCTGGCGCGCTAAGGTTGAAGTAAGACTCGTCACCAAAAGAGCGATTGAGGTAGTTGGTGACCTCCTTGGCGATCTGGTTGCCGGTCATCTTCATGTCGATGTCGGCCAGATAACCCAGGTCCACCGTCACCGGGTTGTCAGAGCCATCGACGTCGACAGTAAACACCTTGGACAGCATCGCTGCGTTGTCGGCCGATGCGTCGGCCCATTCCTTGAAGTTGATGCCGTTGGTCAGATCAAACTGTTGGGTATCAATCGGCTCGGTGCTGGAGACGGTGGCCGGCTGGGAGGAGCGCACATCGGTAAGTTCGTCCAGAGAAATCAGCTGCGTCTTGGCGGTGGTGATCTCATCCTTGACCTCGTTGAAGGGCTTGATCTGGCCGTACTGGTTGACGAACAGCTTCTCGCCGCCCACATCAGTCGCTTGCACCAGCGAGGCATTGACCTGGTCGTCGCCCACGAACACAAAGGTCTGCCACTTGTTGAAAGGGCTGTTCTGGTTGGCATTGGCAGTCTTGACGTAGTACACCGTGGCCAGGTAACCGTTACCACCGTTGTCATAGACGGTCATGGCCGTGCTCTTGTTGTAGGTGGCCGGATTGGCACGGTTGAAAGGATCGGTCACCACCTGCGCGTCGGCCGGAAAGTTCAGGCCCAGCTGAACCACCGAGGTCTGCTTGGCTTCGCCGGAGGTCTTCTGGGGAATGGTCAGCACCACCCGTTCGTTCACATTGGCGCTGCCGGTGGAGTCCACCGTCGCTGCCATCAAGCGCTGACCGGCGGAATTGACCACATTGAACTGCTCGTTGAGCATGAAGGAGCCGTTGCGGGTGTAGATGTCCTGCAGACCATCGGCCGACTTGAGCGGAAAGAAGCCGTCACCGGTGATCGCCAGGTCCAGTGCGTTTGACGAGAAGGACACATTACCCTGGCTAAATTCCTGGCTGACCTGCTTGAGCGCCACACCCTGACCGACGGTAGACGAGGCTTTTTGCAGCGGCGAGGTGGCAAAAATATCGCCGAAGTCAGCACGCGAGCGCTTGAAACCGGTGGTGCCCACGTTGGCGATGTTGTTGCTGGTCACCGCCAGCTGGGCGGTGGCCGAATTCAGACCCGTGAGCGAGGTGTAAAAGGACATGTGCTACTCCTGAAGACCGGATAGATAAATTGAAAGTTGGGCCGATCAGCCGCCGATGCGTTTGACGTCGGCCAGCTTGAGGGTCTGGCCGCCCTGAACCTGAACCAGCATTTCGCCGGAGGCGTCTTGGCTGACGCTGCGGATGGCCGACAGCGTGCTGACCGTGGGCGAAAGGTTCTTGCCCTGAGCCACCGCGGTGACACGGAAGCGGTAGGCGCCGTCGGGCTGGCTCTGGCCGTTGATGTCCTGGCCTTCCCAGCTAAATTGCAGACTGCCGGCTTGCTGGGGACCCAAAATTTGTTGGTACACCGCCTGGCCGGAGCCATTGAGCACGTCGATCTGCAGGCCTTGAGCGCCATTGGGCAGATCGATGCTGGCCTGCACCGGCTGGCCCGCCTTGAGCTCAAACGCATTGCCCGGAACCACCACGCTCTTGCCGATCAGGGCAGCGCCCGACATCATGCGGTCGCCCTGCAGCGAGGCCGTCAGCGCGGTCAGCTGGGTGGCCATATTGGTGGTGGCCTCCAGCTGTGAGAACTGCGCCAGCTGAGCCACAAAGGCCTCGTTCTTGGTCGGATCCAGCGGGTTCTGGTTTTGCAGCTGCGTGGTGAACAGCTTGAGAAAGTCCTGCTGATTGGCCGTCGTGTTATTGGCCTTGGGCTTGGCCAACTCCTGCTCGTAGCTCTTGATGCCCGCAGGCATCTTGCTCGCGGCAGCCGACTTCGGGTTGATCGACGCAGCGTTGGTGTAAAGGGCGGTGGTGGCCATGAAAAATCAGCTCCTTTAGCTGCGGGTGATGTCGATGGTGCGCATCAAAAGCTGGCGGGTGGTGTTGATCACCTCCACGTTGTTCGCATAGGAGCGCGAGGCAGCCATCATCTCGACCATCTCGGTCATCTCATTGACGTTGGACAGATAGACGAAGCCATCCTTGTCGGCCAGCGGATTGCCCGGATCGGACATGCGCCGCACCGGCGAAGGGTCGTCCACCAGCGCATCGATCCTGACCCCACCTTGGTAGGTCTGATCCTTCGGCAGTTGATTCTGGTTTTGCTCTTCCATCACCGCCTTGAAGACGGTGCGCTTGCCCCGATAAGCCTCTTTCTCGCTGCCGGCCACCGTGCTGGCGTTGGCCAGGTTGGAGGCCGTCGCATTCATGCGGGCCATCTGGGCGTTGAGGGCCGAGCCGGCGATACCGAAAATATTGTCGATAGGCATGGTGGATTACTCCCCCTTGAGGGCTTTGCGTATGGAACTGACACGCTGCTCCAGAAACTGCAGCGTGGCCTGGTAGTCAGCGGCCGCCTTACCGTACTGGGCCTGCTCTATATTGAGTTCAACCGTGTTGCCGTCGAAGGCCACGTTGAAGGGAATGCGGTAGCGCATGCCGCCCTCCTCCGCTGGCGGGGCAGCGTTATCGACATGCCCCTTCTGGGTGGCCAGCAGAGGCTCATGTTTGGCGTTGCTCAGGACCGTGCGGAAATCAATGTCCCGGGCCTTGAAATGCGGGGTATCGGCATTGGCGATGTTGCGCGCGAGCACCTCCATGCGGCGGCTGCGCACATCCAGCGCTCGGGCATGCACGTCGACGGCTTTATCGATGAAGTTCATGGCCTCAAAGTCCTCTCAGTGATCAGCAACATCTGCCGGTTTCTCGACAACCCGACCGAACGCATGTTCGGCCTCCGAGACCTGACCGCAAAACCCGTGCCATCGGTTTTCCGCCATCAAAGCCGGCCAGGCAGGCTCAAAGCGGCAAGGCCAACCCTTGCCGGCGGCAAGCGGCGGCAATACCTTGCCGGCCCCAGTTTCCGGCCCGGTGATGTATCCGCGCCCGCATCGCGCCGAGGCGGCGCTCCCACAAAGAGGCCATCCCGGCATTTCGCAAGGCACCGGGGTGGGTGTGGGAGCAAGCGGTCAGGGTGGGGTGTAGGAGCCGCGCCCTCGCGGCGATGGGGTGCTTGATCAGAAGCCGCATCGCGCCGGGGCGGCGCTCCCACAAAGAGGCCCTCCCGGCATTGAGCAAGGCACCGGGGTGGGTGTGGGAGCAAGCGGTCAGGGTGGGGTGTAGGAGCCGCGCCCTCGCGGCGATGGGGTGCCTGATCAGAGGCTGCATCGCGCCGGGGCGGCGCCCCTACAAAGAGGCCCTCCCACGCCATTCAAGATAGAACAGGGCTACTGACGGCTTGGTTGGTCCTGTTTTTGCTCAAGCCTGTGCCTGCGGGATCCTGATGTCGGGATCCCAACACATCTATTGAAGAGCCCACCATGACCCGAACAGCGATTTCCGAACTCGTCGACGCCCCTCGCATGGCCCGTGCGGCTGCCTGTCAGGCGCTGGCCGGACTCTGCGCCCTGGCCGCCATGGCCGCGATCTGCATGAGCCCGCCGGCCTATGCCCAGGCAGGCGCCGCAGCCAGGCCGGCTCAGGCCATGCCCGCGGCCACATTCACAGTCGCCGCCCTGCAAGCCCCAGCCTCGGCCAGCCCCAGCGCGGCAGCCCCCGCCGCACGCAACTTGACCCATGAGCAGCTGTTTGCGCTGACCCGGGCCTGGGTTGAAAAAGACCAGCAAGTGCCGGCCAATCAGCTGCAGATAGCCCCCCTGGACAGCCGGGTGCGCATTGCCGATTGCAGCGCGCCCCTGCAGTTTGACTATCCTTTCAGCTCATCGCGGGAAACCGTGCGGGTGCGCTGCAGCCAGCCCGCAGCTTGGCAGCTGTTTTTGCGGCTGACCGGCCCCATCGCCTCGCAGCCTGTGGGCCAGAGCCCCAATAGCGTCAACCTGCCGGTCCGGGCTAGCGCGCCAGTGACCGGGCAAACGGCCTCCAAGACGGTGGTGGTCACCCGCCAGTTGCTGCAGCGCGGCACCGAGCTGAACGCCAGCATGCTCGAAGAAGTCCAGCGTCCCGTCATGGGACTTGATCCTTTGGCCATTTCCTCACTCAAGGACGTGGTCCGGGCCGAGGTGGTTCGAGACATCCCAGCCGGCACAGTGTTGCGCAGTTACGACATTAAGCGCAGTTTGATGGTCAAGCGGGGCCAGTCCGCCATGCTGACGGTCGGCCAGGGCTCAGGTTTTCAGGTCACCGTTCGGGTGGAAGCCGAACAAGATGGCTATTTGGGTGAACAAATTCGCTTGAAAAATTCCGACTCGGGTCGATTGATATCGGGTGTGGTAACCGGGCCCAACACGCTCAAGGGACTTTAAAATCTTTTCGTGCTGAGCCCTCAAGTTCGCGACGCAGCGTCCGATACTACAGGCGTAGAAGGGCCAAATCGGGTCCGACAGCAGAAAGAGAGCCTCTTATGACCGATGCAATTTCACGGTATGGAAGACCGAATCCCTCGGATAACGCTGTACGTGGCAATGCCGACAAGGTCAGCAAGAAGGCGGGAGCGGCCCCTAGCGTTCTGTCGTCCTCTGCGCAGGGCAGCGCGAAAAGCCCGGCCAGCAGCCCGGGAGCAGATTCTGTGTCTTTGAGCAACGTGACCCAAAAAGCCATGGCCGAGCCCGACTTTGACCGCGCCAAGGTCGAAGCCATCAAGCAGGCCATTTCCCAAGGCCAATACCCGCTCGACCCCAAGCGTATCGCCGAGAGCTTCCTGGCGGTCGAGCGCATGATCCGTGAGTGAAAACACGCCCGCGAGCCGCCTTCTGACGCTCGCGCATGAGCTCGAGCAGATCCTGGAGCAGGAGTTCCAGGCGCTGCAAGCTCAAAAACTCGACACCTTCGAAAGTCTGCAGCCGGGTAAAACACAGTTGCTGGCCGAATTGGCCCGTCTGTGCCCGCCGGCCGATGAGTTGCAAACCCAGCCGGCGTGGTCTGATCTGCGCGAGAGCCTCTTGCGCGGGCGCGATGCCCACCGGCGCAACGCAGTCTTGATCGAGCGCAAGCTCGAAGCCATACGCGGGGCCTTGACCAGCCTGCAGGTCGGCAACCCCGCCTCCTCGGTCGAGGTCTACGACAGGCTGGGCAAGGTATCGCGCTTCAACAAAGGCCGCGGCTACCAGGACGCCTGAGCCCGTCAGCCCGCTTCCCGCCCTGCCCCCTTAGACCCTCACGCGGCCGTTACGGCCGGCACTGCCGCAGCGTCGGCCACAACCTCGGCCGGCTTTTTCAGCCCGGCCAGACGCTCGATCTGGGCCAGCGAAATCAGATGGGCGTAAATGGCGGGCAAATAGCCTTTTTGACGCACTTCGAGGAATTTGGCGTCCGAGAAATTATTCAGACGCTCTTCATTGATGACGTAGCAGCCGGTGATGTTGCGCACCTGATCGCCCGCATTGACCTTCATATTGAGCGGCGTCAGCAAATTGTTTTCCACCAGAAAACGGCTGAATTGGCCGGTGATCTGGTCCATTTGCTGCAACTCGCCCAGGTAGCGTTTCACGTTTTCAATCACCTGCGTGGGCTGACCCTGCTCGTCAAACAGCGCCGCACCCTCGGAATCGTTGAGCAAGGTGCTGGCCTCATCCACACACACGATGAAACGGTCCGCGTCGGAGGCCTTGACCAGCGCGAAGGGGTAGCGGCGAATGATGGCGGGGATGTAGCTGGCCGCCCATTTGCCCTGCGCGTCGATGAACAGGTTCTCACCGGCCTCCAGACCGAGCAGTGCCACCGGCCGGTAACCGTCACTGGCCTTGTCCTCCAGAAAAACCACCGGATAGATGGCCGCTGCGCGCGCAAACTCGTGGGTGGTCACATAAGCAATGTGAAAGCCCGAGGCAAAGCGGAAATCATCGCTGGGCCGCACCCTCTTGCTGGCATGACGCTCTGCACTGACGGGGACGACTTGTTCAAACATGGGATTCCTTGGCTAGATGGAGGGGGGCGGCATGCTCCGAAGGACATGCCCGAAAGGTGGCTGAACTGTAACGCAGTGGGCCGGGCTTAGAGGCAGGTCGCTCAGGCCGCCTCATCCACCCCAGGGCGGCCGCCGCGCTTTTCGTCGCCCGGCCGCATGCCCTTGAGCCAGTAGACCCAAGACAGGATCACGGCCACCGCGGTGTAGAGCTCGGGCGGGATTTCGTCGTCCACATTGAGTCGACTGAGCAGGGCCAACAGCTGCGGGTCTTCAGTGACGTAGACGCCCTGCCGGCGGGCTTCTTCGATCAGGTGCTCGGCCAGATCGGCATCGGCCTTGGCGGTGACCACCGGCACGGCGTTCATGCCGTACTCCAACGCCACAGCCTGCTTGATGTATTTCACCGCCTTCCCCTGTCAGGCCCGGATGTCGATGACCATACCGCGGCCGGAGGGCACCCAGTCGGCCGTGCCCTGGGGCCGTGCGCCATGAATCACCTGGAAGGACTTCATCGCCAGCCCCGCCTCCGAAAGCAGCGCGCCCAGCTCACCCGAACGGGCCCGAGCCTGCTCGACCACCCCTTCACGCACAGCCCACATGGTCAGCTCGACCCGGTCCATGCCATGCAGCTGCGTCTTGAGCCAGACCTCGCCGATCTCCTGGCTGCGCGAGTGCACATTGACGGTCAGCGGCGGCCGCTCCTCGCCTTCCTTGCGGGGCGCGCGGCGGAACTGCAATTCGATCGGATCGGCATCGGCAAACGGCAGCATCAGCGTGATCAGCATCTCCTTTTGCGCCTGGGCCTGTACCGCCTGTACCTGCGAAGACTCCAAGTCGTCGACCGCCTGGCTGAGTCTGCCCAGCGCATCGGGCGAGCTGCCCTCCTCGTCCTCTTGCTTGCCAGCCAGCGCCGCCATCAGCTTGCGCAGCAGTTGCTTGGGGTCGTCAGTGGGCATAGGCATACCCTTGAGCAGGCGCACCTCCGAACCCATGGCGCTGATCACCGCCCGGTTGATGGCCTGGGCCAGTTGCTGCGGGCCGAACTGCGCCATCGACAGCTGCATGCTGCGCCACTGCCCCAGCAGATCGGCGCGGCCGCTGGCTTGCAGGAGGGCGTCGAGCACGCCGGGCTTGAACAACTGCCCCAGCTGCTCCAGTCCGGGCGGGCGAAACAGCAGATTGCCCACCCGCGAAAAAAACGGGGGCTGGCCCGAGGCCAGGTTGGTGCCCGGCTGTGCCTGCAAGAACAGCCCCGCAGCGCCGGCCTGCACCTGCAAGGTCAGGCTCTGACCCACCTGCCAGCCGTTGGTCAAGGGCGAGGCGGGCACATCGATCAGCTTGCCGCGCATCAGCAGCGAGAGGTCGTCGCCGCCGCGCGACTGCACCGTCGCCTGCACCACCTGACCATTGATCAGGTCGAGCTCGCGCGCCTGCGCCAAGGTCAGCGGCAGGAGCTTGCCCTCCAGGAATATCGGATTGGACCGACCGGGCAGCAGCGCGAGGTCGGCCGGCGCAATCAAGGGTATCGCATCCAGCGCCGGCGCTCTTCGGCCGAAGTCGGTGGCGGCGGGAAATAAGCCCCCGCCTCGCGCGGCTCGAGCAGCGGCAACAAGATATCGCGCAGCATGGGACGCAGATCCGGCAAAACCAGCTGGGTGCCGGGCTTGAGGCGTGTGGCCTTGCCGGCAGTGAAGGCCTTGGGGTTGGCCTGAATCAGCGCGTCGCGCAACAGCTCGTCCTTGAGCGGAATATCGGCCATGGCTTTTTTGACCACCCGATCGGCGGTGTCACCGGCCACCGTCTGGTAGCTGCGGCCGCCACCTGGGGCATGCGCATGGCCGTGTCCAGCGCCGTGCGCCGTCGCAGAGCCATAAGCTGCGCCATGAGCTGCTCCATGCGCTGCCCCATATGCAGCGGGTTCGGGCCTGGCCGCAGGCGTGCCCGCGGCCTGTGCGAGCCCCGCGACGAGCAAGCAGCCGGCGCTCAGCCAGGCTGGCCGCAAGCTGGGCATGGTGGAATGAAAAAAACGCGACATGCTTACTCCTTGGATCTCAATGCGGCTTGTCCATCGGCCAGGCCTGCCAGTTCGGTCGCACCGCGCTGGCCGGGCCAGCCAGCACCTGCAGCTGAGCCCGGGTGTCCGAGACCTGCTCCACCCGCGCCAGCACCAAAGCCTGGGCGGCCTCGGACTCCAGCATGCGGCCAGGCCAGCGACGGCGGTCCGACACCAGCCATTCATCGCCGGCACGAACGCCGGCCAGCCTACCCTGATCGATCTGCAGCTTATCGGCCTGGGTGTTGATCACCTGCACCTGCACCGGCTCGCAAGCCAGGTGCTCGGAGACCGCTTGGGCCCAGCCGCGCACCAGAGCCTGCAACTGCTCGCCGCTGCTCGGATGCAGACGCGGCGCGGACAGCGCCCGCTCCTGCGCCAGCAAGGGCAATTCGGCCGTCCGCTGCCAGACCGGACGGCTCTCACGCGGCGAGAGCAGGCTCAAGGAGAGCCGGACCCGCCCCGAAATCCCCGACCAGGGCAGATGGATGATGGGCGCCGCAGAAGGCACCTGCTCCATGTCCAATTGCAGGCGCCAAGCCAGGGCCGGTGAAGTGGCTGGCCCGGCGGTCAGCAAGCGCTCGTACATCGCCTGTGAGGAGGTCGCCTGCACCACCGGCGCGGCCTGCAGTTCCAGCAAATGCCAACGCGAAGCGCCCGCTGCATCGCGCCAGGCGCCGGCCAGCACCTGGGCGGCGTCGCGACGCAGGTGCTCCTCATCAATCGGCCAATGCCCCCGGGGCTGCAGCAGCAGCCCGACCACATGGTGCAAGCCCTCCTGCGCCCGGCAAGCTGCCGCGGCTGTAGCGGCTTTGCCGCCGGCCGGCTTGGCATCGGCCGGCTGCGGCTTGAGCAGGTCCTGCGGCGACTGCACCTGCAGCTGCGCCTGCGGCTGGCCTTGAGCGTCGCGGTTGTAGGAGATGACCCGCACCCCCCGCACCTGCATGCCGGTGCGAAAGCTGCTGGATTCGCGCAGCCCGCCCTGCTCATCGATCCAGGCCGTGGTTTGTACCTGCGTGGCGCCCTGCAGGGACTTTTGCGCCAGGCCATGACGCACCGCCTGCAGGCGCTCCTCCGCACTGAGCTCGGCCGCCACCGAGGCGCCCGCAGCCAGCAGCAGGGCCGCCAGCATCACCGAAGCTGGCGCTGCCGGCCCAAACAAGCTCCGTGCTAGGGGCTGGCCAGACATGATCAACGGGCCCGTGCCTGCAACTGGCCCAGGTAGAGCGCGCGCAGATCCTGCACCACCACCTTGTCCAGGCTCAGCGTGGTTTCATAGGTATCGTCGCCGGCCGGGGTGATGCTCACCAGCACCGCGCCATAAATCACGCCTTCAACGCGGGCGCGGAAGGTATCACTTTGCACCATCATGTCGGCCACCGTGGTGGTGGCATCGAGCTGCTGGCCATAGACCTGCTCAGTCAAAGCGCGGTAGGCATCGAGCTTGGAGGCACGGATGGCCATCAGGCGCTGCTGGGCCGGGTTGCGGTGGTTTTGCACACTGATCACCGCATAGCCGGTGGCCGTCAGCGTTTCGCGTTTTTCCACCAGGGGCGCAATCAGCCCGGCCGACTCGATCTTGGTCGCTTTGGTCTCCTTGACCGTGGCACTGGGCCAGGGCATGAGCGTCTGGCAGCCTGACAAGGCCAGCAGCAGCAAGCCGCCAAGCGCCCAGGTCGAGCAATGGGAGAGATGATTAGTGCGTTTCATGCTTTTCCTCTGAAGGTCGCGAGAGCTCACGCTCTGACGCTTGCAGAATCGGCACGACCCGGCCAAGCTTGAGAAGCCGATGCGGGCTAATTCTCGGCTGGCGATGCAAAAACAAGACGTTTGCAAAATATTGATATGCGATTGTGTAACAAACGTATTGCTTTTTTAACACTTTGTGTGAAACTCAGCATCCGTAAAAGCCATAGATCCTCTCCTTCATGCTGTCCAGCCACCCCTTTATTGGTAAGAGCCAAGCCGCTTCGGCAGTGCGGACCATGATCGCGCGGGTGGCCAATTCCCCGGCCACGGTGCTGATCACCGGCGAAAGCGGCACCGGCAAGGAGCTGGTGGCGCGCGCTTTGCACGAGCAATCGGAGCGGCGCGGCGGCAATTTTGTGCCGATCAACTGCGCAGCCATCCCCAAGGACCTGATTGAGAGCGAACTGTTCGGCCACCGCAAGGGTGCCTTCACCGGCGCCATGGCCGACCGGGTTGGCCGTTTTGAGCTGGCCCACGGCGGCACCATCTTCCTCGACGAAATCGGCGACCTGCCGCTGGACATGCAGGTCAAGCTGCTGCGGGTGCTGCAGGAGCGCCAGGTCGACCCGATCGGCGGCAGCAAGGCGGTGACCATCGACGTGCGGGTGGTAGCGGCCACCCACCGCGACCTGGAGGCCGAAATCGCCGCCGGCCGCTTCCGGGAAGACTTGTACTACCGGCTCAATGTGCTGCCCCTGCACACCTGCCCGCTGCGCGAGCGGCCCGATGACCTGCCCGAGCTGCTGGGCTTTTTTGCCAAGCGCTTTGCACCCAAAGGGCAGGCGCCGATCAGCTTTACCGAAGACTTCATGTCGGCCCTGCAAGCCTATGCCTGGCCAGGCAATGTGCGAGAGCTGTCCAACCTGGTCGACCGCTTCAGCACCCTGTTCACCGGCGAGCACCTGGCGCTGGGCACGGTGCCGGCCAACCTGCTGCCCAAAGGCCTGGCCGCACTGCAGGCCGAGCGCTGCATCAACCCGATCACCGACCTGCTGCCCGTCGAAGCTGCGCCGGTCGCGCCCGAGGCCGACCCCGCCGCCGCCGAAGTCAGCGATATAGAGAGCATCATCATGCTGGCCCAGGGCGGCATGCCCAGCCCGGTCCTGCCGCCCGAAGGTCTGAGCCTGAAAGAGCGGCTGGCTGACATCGAGCGCGACCTGATCCAACAGGCGCTAGAGCGCACCGACGGCAACGTCTCCCAAACCGCCCGCCTGCTCAGCCTACAGCGCACCACCCTGATCGAGAAGATCCAGAAATACGCCCTGCGACCGGGCAACTGAGCCGCCGCGACAGGCCAGCCCCAACCCGACGGCTTCCTAAATGTGGAAGGCCTCTTTGTAGGAGCGCCGCCCCGGCGCGATGCGACTTCTGATCAAGCACCCCATCGCCGCGAGGGCGCGGCTCCTACACCCCACCCTGACCGCTTGCTCAATGTC
>JBILDR010000279.1:0-3928 GCA_044352515.1 Polaromonas sp. | reverse complement strand
CGCGCCATGGGCCTGGCTCTGACGGGTCACAAGCTCGGCGCGGCCAAGGCGGCGCAGTGGGGCTTGATTTGGGAATGCCACGCCGACGACCAGCTGGCCACCGCGGTCGATGCCCTGTGCGCGCAGCTGGCCCAGCTGCCCACCCATGCGATGGTGCGCACCCGCCAGGCCATGCTGGCCGCGCAGGCGCACAGCCTGAGCGAGCACCTGGCGTATGAGGCCATGCTGATGCACGAGCTCGGTCGCAGCGCCGATTACATCGAGGGCGTGAGCGCCTTTCTTGAAAAGCGGCCGGCGCGCTTCCAGGCTTGATGCTTCGCAGCGCCCACCACCTTCAACCGGAGCACACCCCATGAGCGCCAGCGAGCACACGCCCACCGATCCGCAGGCCCTGGCCGAGGCCGCCGCCCGTGCCCTGTGGGCGCGCGACCGCGCCACCCAGGGCCTGGGCATGTCCATGGACCGCGTCGCGCCCGGGCAGGCCCTGCTGTCCATGCCGGTGCGGCAGGACATGCTCAATGGCCACGAGATCTGCCACGGTGGTTTCATCTTCTTGCTGGCCGACAGCGCCTTTGCCTTTGCCTGCAACAGCTACAACCGCAACACGGTGGCTTCGGCCTGTCACATCGACTTTCTGGCGCCGGCCAGGCTGGGCGATGTGCTGCAGGCCGAGGCGATCGAGCGTTCCCGTTCGGGCCGCACGGGTGTCTATGACATTGCCGTCAGCGTGCGCGGCGGCAAGACGGTGGCCTTGTTTCGTGGCAAGAGTTACCGCATCGAAGGCGAGGTCATTGCCAGCCTGTCCGATGCAGCCTGAGCCCTCAGGCGAGCCAACACAACACCCAAGCAAGTCCAGGAGACACCATGCCCGTCAAGACGCCCCGCCCCGGCGATCTCGATCCGATAGAGACCGCCAGCCGCGATGAGATCAGCGCCCTGCAAGTCGAGCGCCTGCGCTGGACGCTCAAGCAGGCCTACGACCATGTGCCGCACTACCGGCGCAAGTTCGAGGCGCAGGGCGTTCACCCGGATGAGCTCAAAACCCTGGCCGACCTGGCGCGCTTTCCTTTCACCACCAAGGCCGATCTGCGCGATAACTATCCCTTTGGCCTGTTCGCGGTACCGCGCGAACAGGTGGTCAGGGTGCATGCCTCCTCGGGTACCACCGGCAAGCCGACCGTGGTCGGCTACACGCAGACCGATATTGACAACTGGGCCGATCTGGTGGCCCGCTCGATCCGCGCCGCCGGTGGCCGGCCGGGCGATATGGTGCATGTGGCCTATGGCTATGGCCTGTTCACCGGCGGGCTGGGCGCGCATTACGGCGCCGAGCGTCTGGGTTGCACCGTGGTGCCCATGTCGGGCGGTCAGACCGAAAAGCAGGTGCAGCTGATCGTCGACTTCAAGCCCGACATCATCATGGTCACTCCCTCGTACTCGCTGGTCATTGCCGAGGAATTCGCACGCTTGGGCATCGCCCCTGAGGACATCTCTCTCAAGGTCGGCATCTTTGGGGCTGAGCCTTGGGGTGAGGGCATGCGCGGCGAGATCGAGCGCAAGCTGGGGCTCGACGCGGTCGACATCTATGGCCTGTCCGAGGTCATGGGCCCAGGCGTGGCCTGCGAATGTATAGAGAGCAAGGATGGCCCGGTGATCTGGGAGGATCACTTTTACCCGGAGATCATCAACCCCCAGACCGGCGAACCGGTGGCCGATGGCCAGGAGGGTGAGCTGGTGTTTACCTCGCTGACCAAGCAGGCCTTGCCCATCATCCGCTACCGCACCCGCGACCTTACCCGGCTGCTGGCGCCCACCAGCCGCTCGTTTCGCCGCATGGGCCGCATCGTCGGCCGCTCCGACGATATGCTGATCGTGCGCGGCGTCAATGTGTTTCCGACCCAGATCGAGGAGCAGGTGCTGCGCGAGCCGCAGCTGTCGGGCAATTACCAGATCGTGCTCACCCGCGACGGCCACCTTGACAATGTTCAGGTGCGCTGTGAGCTGCAGCCGGCCATCAGCGGTCGCATCAGCGCCGATGAGCGCAGTGCGCTGGCACGTTCGGTGCAGCAGCGCATCAAGACCTTGGTGGGGGTGTCCACCGAGGTCCAGGTGATGGACTTTGGTGCCTTGCCCCGAACCCAGACGGGCAAGGCCCGGCGGGTCTGGGACGAGCGACCGGCGCAGGTTTGAGGGCCGGACATTTTCAGCAGAATCCAGGAGAACAGATCATGTATACCCAATCGATGAGCGTGCCTGATGAGGCCGGCAGCCGCACCGTGCAGCCGCTGGCCCTGAGCGAGCCGGCCGAGCGCATGGCCCGCTTTGACGCCTGCATAGACGCCGACGGTCGCATCGAGCCGCAAGACTGGATGCCCGAGGCCTACCGCAAGACCCTGGTGCGCCAGATCAGCCAGCATGCACACAGTGAGATTGTGGGCATGCTGCCCGAGGGCAACTGGATCAGCCGCGCGCCCAGCCTCAAGCGCAAGGCCATCTTGCTGGCCAAGGTGCAAGATGAAGGCGGCCACGGCCTGTACCTCTACAGCGCCGCCGAAACCCTGGGCACCAGCCGCGACCAGATGCTCGATGCCCTGCACAGCGGCCGGGCCAAGTACAGCTCCATCTTCAACTACCCGACGCTCAACTGGGCCGATGTGGGTGTGGTCGGCTGGCTGGTTGACGGCGCCGCCATCATGAACCAGGTGCCGCTGTGCCGCTGCAGCTACGGGCCCTATGCCCGTGCCATGGTGCGGGTGTGCAAGGAGGAGAGCTTTCACCAGCGCCAGGGCTATGAGGCCCTGCTGGTGATGATGCGTGGCAGCCAGGCTCAGCGCGAGATGGTGCAGGATGCGGTCAACCGCTGGTGGTGGAAATGCCTGGCCATGTTTGGCCCGCCCGACAGCGACAGCCCCAACAGCGGCCAGGGCATGCGCTGGGGCATTAAACGGGTCAGCAATGACGATCTGCGCCAGCAATTTGTCGACGCCACCGTGCCGCAGGCCAAGGTGCTGGGGGTCAGCTTGCCTGACCCCTTGCTCAAGTGGAACGAGGAACGTCAGCACCATGATTACGGCCCGATTGATTGGGACGAGTTCTGGAACACGGTCAATGGCAACGGGCCCTGTAACAAGGAGAGGCTGGCGACCCGGGTCAAGGCCCACCAGGACGGCGCCTGGGTGCGCGAGGCGGCCCTGGCCCATGCCCGCAAACAGGAACAGCGCCGCATGAAGGAGGCCGCATGAACTCACCCCAAACCGCGTCCGCTGCCGCGCTCAAGGAATGGCCCTTGTGGGAGGTTTTTGTGCGCAGCAAGCAAGGCCTGGAGCACAAGCACTGCGGCAGCTTGCACGCCGCCGATGCCGCGCAGGCACTGGTGATGGCCCGCGATGTTTACACCCGCCGGCAGGAGGGGGTGAGCATCTGGGTGGTGCCGAGCAAGGCGATCACCGCCAGCCAGCCCGATGACAAGGCCGAGCTTTTTGATCCGGCGGCCGACAAGATCTATCGGCACCCGACCTTCTACGACATTCCTAACGAAGTGGGGCATATGTGATGGACGCCGCAGTAGTCCAGACCGTGCGGGCCCCCAGCGCCTACCTGCTGCACCTGGCCGACAACGCGCTGGTACTGGGTCAGCGCAACGCCCAGTGGTGCGGCCATGGCCCCATCCTTGAGGAAGACCTGGCGCAGGCCAACATCAGCCTCGATCTGATCGGCCAGGCCCGCCTGCTCTACGCGCTGGTGGCCAGCCGTGCTGGCGATGGCTCCACCGAAGACGACTATGCCTATTTTCGCGACGCTACCGCGTTTGGCAATTACACGCTGCTCGAGTTGCCGCAGTATGGGCCCTTGGTGGGTCATGCCCATGCCGACATGGACTATGCCATCACCATCACCCGCAACTTCCTCTACAGCGCATTGATGGCGC
>JBILDR010000278.1:0-3968 GCA_044352515.1 Polaromonas sp. | reverse complement strand
CGCCCAGTGCGTCCTGCGCATGCGCGGTGATGCCGACGATGGCGGTATGGCCCTCGATGTTCAGCCATTCGTGGTCTTCGGTGTACTTGATCATGGTGCGGTCTTTCAAAGTTTGAAGGGGGAGGTAGATTGTCAGCTGCGAAAGTAGCGCGGTGCCAAAAAGGGCAGGGCCACCACTTCCATAGGCACGGCCTTGCCGCGCACCATGGCTTGGAGCTTGGTGCCCACGGCTGAGAAGGCGGGCAGCACATAGGCCATGGCCACGGCTTTGTCCAGGCTGGGCGCGAGCAGACCGCTGGTGACCTCGCCTATGCGCTGGCCGCTGGCGTCCTGCAGTTCGGTGTGTTCGCGCACGGGAATGCGCTCCAGGGCCACCAGGCCCACGCGCTTGCGCGGCAAGGCCTTCGGGTCGGCCAGCTGTGCCAAGATGCGCTCGGCACCGGGAAAACCGCCGGCGCGCGCGCCGCCGCTGCGGCGTACTTTTTGAATGGCCCAGGCCAGGCTCGCTTCAACCGGCGTGGCGTTCGTGTCCATGTCGTTGCCATACAGGCACAGGCCGGCTTCGAGGCGCAGCGAGTTGCGCGCGCCCAGGCCGGCGGCTTGGACCTCGGGCTGGGCCAGCAGGGCTCTGGCCAGGGCCTCGGCATCTTGATTCGAGACCGAAATTTCATAACCGTCTTCCCCGGTGTAGCCGCTGCGGGTGACGATGCAGTTCAAGCCTGCCACCTGGAACTCGCCGCCCGTCATGAACACCAGCTTGTCTGCACCGGGGGCCAGCCGCGCCAGCGCGTCGACGGCCTTAGGGCCTTGCAGCGCCAGCAGGGCGCGCTCGCTCTGGGGCTCAATCCGGCAGCGGCCGCCGATGCGCGCCTTTATGTGCGCAATGTCGCCCGCCTTGCAAGCGCCGTTGACCACCATGAAGATCCGGTCGCCCTCGTCAGGCGCGCTCAGGCGCAGAAACATCAGGTCGTCGATGATGCCGCCCTCATCGGTGAGCAGCATGCCGTAGCGCTGCTTGCCCACGCCCAGGTCCAGCACGTCCACCGGCATCAGGCCCTCCAGGGCCAGGCTGGCGCCTGCGCCAGAAATGAAGAGTTGCCCCATGTGCGAGACGTCAAAGAGGCTGGCCGATTCGCGCGTGTGGCGGTGCTCGGCCATGAGGCCCGCCGGGTACTGCACCGGCAGTTCATAGCCGGCATAGGGCACCAGGCGGCCGCCGAGTTCTTGATGCAGCGCATGCAATGCAGTCGCTTTGAGATTGGGCGCTGAGCTTGAATGGACGTAGGACAACAAGGACTCCAGGGCAGGGCGAGGACCATGACGCATCATGGGCTGGCCCCTCTGTCCTCTTTACCTGAGAGATTCACCCGGTGATGCGGGTTTGCTCCTTCGGTGGGCCTGCTCGCAGGCGGGCCTCTCTCCAGACGGGATCGTCGTGCTTTTCAGGCAGAACGCTTGTCAGTCCTGGGTACCTGAGCGTTCAGCGCACCGCTGGGGTGGCCTGCGCCTTCGGCGGTCTTCGGCGGGGAAGACACTCTCCTGACGGCGGCGATTCTAGCCCATGCCCCTGCGCGGTTCGAGGCATCTGAATCGAGCAGATGGCAGCGCTGCGTAGCCCTGGCCTGTCGATCACAGCCGGTCTCGTCCTACAGGCCAGCGGGAGGGTCGACCGAACAATGGAGTCGTGCCAAGTCATCCATTCCTTCTCGCCATGTACCCGTGTTTTGACAGCCTTGTCGCGCCACTCATCGACCTGAGCGCCCGTCCGACGGCTGGGCTGGGAGCTGCCCATGGCTGAGTCGGCCCCGCTGCCATCGCCAGGCGCTTGGTCGCCGCACCCGGGCGGCAGGCTGAGTCGGTCTGGCCGTGGCCCGGTGCTGGCTGCTCTGGAGGCTGCGCTCGATCCGCTGATGCTGGTGCTTAGCTTGGCGGTGCTGACCTGGTTTTGGGAAGGGCAGATTCGCCCGCCCATTGTGGTGCTGGGCTTGCTGGCTTTTTTGCTGGCCTATCCGGGCAGCGGCCCGCGCCCTGCGGCCTTGTCCATGCTGGCATTGCGGCTGCTGCTGCGCTGGGTCTGGCAGGCGGGCTTGCTGGCGGCCGTCGGCCTGGCCACCGGCTATATCGCGGTGTTCGACCAGCGCCTGCTGCTGCATTGGCTGTGGCTGGCGCCCAGCGCGCAATGGACGGCCCATCTGCTGATGAGGCTGAGCGCACCTGGCTTGTCGCGCTTGCAGGGCCCGCCGCGGCCGGCCGTGGTGGTGGGCAGCAATACCCAGGGCGAGATGCTGGCCCGGCGCATCACCGAGTCGCCCTATGAGGGCATAGGCTTGCTCGGCGTTTTTGACGACCGGCGTGCCGGTCGCGACGGTGTGGCCCAGCCCTTGGCCGGTACGCTGGCCGCGTTGCCCGACTTTGTGCGGCGTCACCGGGTGCAGCTGATCTATCTGTCCCTGCCGATGTCATCGAGCCCACGCATCTTGCAGGTGCTCGACGCGCTCAAGGACACCACCGCCTCGATTTACTTTGTGCCCGATATGTTCATCACCGACTTGATCCAGGCGCGCAGCGACCGGGTCTGCGGCGTGACGGTGATTTCGGTCTGCGACACGCCTTTTCGCGGCTGGACAGGCTGGCTCAAGCGCGGCAGCGATGTGCTACTGGCCAGCCTGATCCTACTGCTGATTGCGCCCTTGCTGCTGGTCATCGCGGTGTTGGTGCGGCTGGACTCGCCCGGGCCGGTGATCTTCAGCCAGCGCCGCTACGGTCTGGATGGTCAGGAGATTCGGGTCTACAAGTTTCGCTCGATGACGGTGACCGAAGACGGCGAGCAGATTGCGCAGGCCAGGATGGGCGATCAGCGCGTCACCCGCCTGGGCGCCTTCCTGCGCCGCAGCTCGCTCGACGAGTTGCCGCAATTCGTCAATGTGCTGCAAGGTCGCATGAGCATCGTCGGCCCACGTCCGCACGCAGTGGCCCACAACGAGCTGTACCGCAAGCTGATCAAGGGCTATATGGTGCGCCACAAGGTCAAGCCTGGCATTACCGGCTGGGCCCAGGTCAACGGCCAGCGCGGCGAGACCGACACCCTCGACAAGATGCAGGCGCGTATTGACCTGGACCTGGACTACCTGCGCCATTGGTCGCTGCTGCTCGATCTGCGCATCATCGCCCGCACCGTGGCACTGGTGTTCAAGGACGCCCGGGCTTATTGAGTCCTCGCCAAGCTCTACCCCTATCAAAGACTCGGACCTTCGCCATGCAAACCCACCCCATCAAGACCTTGGTCCACGCCCTGTTGCTGGCAGGGCTGGCCACCGCCGGCACGGCGCAGGCGCAAATCACACCCTGGAGCGATGCGTTAAGCGTGCCGCCCGACCCGGCCCAGCCGCTGCGCTGGCATGCTGGCGGCCAGTGGCAGCACGACACCAACGTGCTGCGCAGCAGCCAGGGCGCGCTGGCCGACCATATTGGGGTGGCCAATGCCGGTGTGCGCTTTGATCAGACCTACAGCCTGCAGCGCGTCGAGTTGAGCGCTGACTTGGACGCCTACCGCTACGACCGCAGCTCCGGGCTCAATTTCAATGCCTTCAATTACCTCGCAGCCTGGCACTGGGCCTGGGGCCCGGCTTGGAGCGGGCGCCTGGGCAGCGAGCGCAGGCAGTGGGTCGACCGCCTGGGCGATACCACGGACCAAGGCCTGATCCGCCGCACCGAGACCACCCAACTGGCGCAGGCGCAGTACCGGCTCAATCCCTCCTGGCGGGCCTTGGCCGGTGTGTATGAGCGCCGACAAGACAACAACGATCCCCGCGGTCAGGAGCCCGACAGCACGGTGCGCGGTGGCGAGTTGGGGCTGCGCTATGTGCTGCCGTCAGACAACACCGTGGCCTATCGGCTGCGCCACGGTCAGGGCAGTTATGCCGGCGCCGCCGCCCAGTCTGCCAGCGGCGACTTTAGCGAGCGTGAGC